>DAOM01000057.1:25206-26080 GCA_002501855.1 Candidatus Nitrosopolaris nunavutensis | reverse complement strand
GGATATGCCAGGCCTATATCTTCAACCTCAATTACAATCAAGGTTACTAGAATACTTCAGATCTGTTGTAAGGGAAGAAAATGAGAACATTCAGTTCATAATTGTAACAAATTTCTCTCCTTTGATAGAAAAAGCCACTACTGAAGAACTATTCATGCTGATGCCGTCGCAGCAGCTGGCTGAGGGTTCCAATCAGTTGGTGAAAGTTTCTGATTCGAATATGTGTCTTGCACATTTCTGATAAGTGTTGATCAAATCATCTAATTGAAATGATATCAGACCATATGATTTGAAAACATTATCTGTCGAGTCATACTAGTACGAACTACGACTGCATTGAATAAGCAACCTTCATTTTTTGATACTTACGATGCACGCTTTGTTTATGGTGTCATATTCGCATTCGTCTAGGCATATTATTTATTCTCCTTTTAGGTTTCATTTCATGTAGCATTCTTAGGTTCAAGGTGTTCAAGACGATAAACCCTTGGAGTAATCTGGGTGTTCAAGATTCCAAACCTTGTTGTAACCTGGATATTCAAAACGCCAAACTTTCATGTAATGTTTGAGACGCGCCAAAGTTTATCATAACATTTTTTGCATATCACCTTATCTTTATTGTCTCTACGCCATTGTGGATATTTACCATTATAGAGATAAGTTTGACCCATGCAATTATAACATGTTTTAAGATATGGTCCACGAATCCTACCATGCCCAGGACAAGTTTTTTGCCCGTAAGGAATTATTGCGCCACAACAACACCATAGTAGGATAGGACTACAATCTCGTCTAACCTACTTTTTTTAGTCACTTATCTATCTAGCCTTCTTCTTTTCTTCATTTGAGAGTTTATGCATTGATATTTGTTGAC
>DAOM01000057.1:0-24861 GCA_002501855.1 Candidatus Nitrosopolaris nunavutensis | reverse complement strand
CGATAGTGTGTATGTATGATAATGCAGTCATAAATAATTTCACCAAATTACCTGAGTCATCTCTAGCTTCATATCTAAAGAATCCATCATTAATCTCAAATACCATTTGGGTTACATTCTTAAAATCTAGCTCTCCTTCTTCGATAAACTCATGTATGATAGTAGCAGAATCTATTGCAAACAACTCCTTATGATAATCCTCACCCGACTCCATATGATGACCTTCACAAAGCTCTGATTCGACGAGTCCAATCCATTCGACTAATATATAGCCGACAGATTCGCCATTAAATGTAATTTTAACTTTAGACTTTTTCTTGATGGTAGTATCAGTTGTGGTACTCGACATATGATTGAATTAATCACACTTCACGCAGACGTCGCAATATACTTCAGGTACTCCGACATCATTAAACCAAGCTGCATGCATTCCACAAATATGACATAATAGAGATTTGACTTTCATTCTATTCCTTTATCCGTTTAATACATCTGTCGCAGTATCGTTGCTGAAGAATAATACTGTCAACTGAATACAAAACTATCTTGGTGGCTATTCTGTCGCAGAATGTGCACAGCTTTATCTTATACGTCTGATTGTAGACTGGGTGTTCAGGCGGAATATTATCAAATTCGGAGATAGAGATTAAAGTCCTAGTCATTATTCTATTGACTTATCCTCAAAAAATAAGCTTCTGTCATTGCTTGGAATCCTTCATCGTAGTGCTTCCTCTTAAGTTTAATTTCGCAGGTCATTTCTTATTCCTCTTATATGCTCGAATACATTTTGTAATAATGTCGTTATAAGTTTCTTCATGTCTATTACCTACTCTATCCAATTCTAAACGAAGCTTCTTGCTTACTCTAAGAGTTGTATCATCTAAGTTCATTTCTTTACCTCCTTGTGACCTGCTCGTTCATTTATTACCTTGCTAATGTCTTTCGGTGATTGTGATTTATTTAAAATCTCCTTTACAGACTCTCTTGCTACTGCACTAGCATCACCTAACATTTTATACGTAAGTTCTTGTAGGTCATTAGTAAAACGTTTATAGAATTCGTCTAGTTTATCCATTTCAGGCTGTCGTACTTGCCACCGATCCACTAATCTGTTAATTATTTCATCATATGAATAATGTTTACCGAAACCCAGATTATCTAACCTAGTTCTAGTTTTCATTTTTATAGCTACTGTTGTCCTTTCATTGCCTTCTTCTTGCATTGCAACACGCTTATTTATTGAATGTTTATATGTAAAAACATAACGTTTACTTGGTATAGAACGATAGATATATACAAATAAACAAACACTATATACATTTGAATATGCATGCTTACTATGATACAAATTGAAGTTTAATGGAGAAGAATATCCCAAACTCAAACACCGTCACTAGTGAAAACACTCGGGCGAGAAAAGACACAGGAAACACAAATCCACTGCTTACACAGAGAAAGTTAACGACAGAAGAACTAGAGAGACATCAAGCAATGATTGCTGCTGACATAAAAAAAAGCAGAGAAGAATAAACCGAAGATGGTTTTTGATACGAGTAGGTTTTTCGAGTTTACATCAGGAGAAACATATCGAATACAATTCGATTCAGCGCTGACAAGAGTAGATAAGGAGTATGTCTATGGAAAAGTAAAACGAAAAGAAGACGGTACACTTGATAGAGGTCCAAAAGGTGTCCAGATACTGGTGAAGTAATAATGGGTAAATTCAAGGATAAGGATGGTAACCTGAGACCTGTAAAACCAACTAACGCTATATCTTTTATGGATGGCATGTTGGTAATAAAGAAGAACAAGAAAATCCACTTCGATTAACTCTAAATGCAGACTATGCCCAACAGATACAGAACTACATAAAACATACTAGTGTCTTTGAAATCACCACGGAAATAAAAGATTCAAAGTATTCCATAATGGCAATACTTGATGTTGCACAAACGCAGTCAATTAATGAAGAAGACGACTATGAACAGAATGGACCAAGCCAGGAAGAACAAGAAGAATCACTGAAAGCACAATGAGACTATGAAGCATCAAGAGTAGAATACTAACTAAAAAATCTTAAGATTTATTATTTATGCTCAGAATGCAAAAAGGAGTTAAATAGAAAATGACAGCACAGAGTTATTCGCCTGAATAATTGCAGCAGTGGAGAAAAATGAGATATAAAGGCTCTAAGATGCTACAAAAATGGACTTATTGTCCGCAATACCGTACTCACAATCAACTATGTATGCTTGCATTCATGGGTGATTATAGGTATAATCGTAAAAGGTGTTGTAAATGTACGTTGTATTATGGTGGTAAAGAATGGAGAAAAAGAGAGATAATATTGAATAGGGGTATTGTTATAAAATAATCATTGATAATCAAGGCATTATCAACGTTAGAGAATTTCTAGAAAGTATAGACGACTCTGAAAATACAATATTCAAACTCAATAATAATGGAGACTATTCTCATATAACCTACAAACAATTAATGCAAAGCGTTCTCAAAGATAAAACAGACGTAACACTACCAGAATTAATATCCTTGACATCATCACTAAAATATAGAATAGATGGCATTCTAGAAGGTCATAAATATTATTCTAAATCTCAGGCTAATCTAGTATAAACGCATCTTGTTTATGCTTATCACAATACTTTATCGAACTTTGGTTAATATCTTACCTGACTGAAGATTTTCAACATAGATAATTTTACAGGCGGCACATTTGATATTAGTCGTCAACTTAGAACTTAGATAGTGCCATCTGCTGCTCTAATGTCAGCCTTATCCTCTTCATCCAATTGTTCATTTACACTATCATATTTTGATATTGGTTTATCACACTTGCCTTTACGTTTCTGACTTATGAGTACTGGTCCTGCAGTCTTTGGATTTGTATTAACCAATTTCTTCTCTTGTGTCTTCTTGACATCCTCTATAGTTGTTACCTTACCACACTTCGGACATTGCATATCCTTCTGTCCTGCAGGAGTTACTAATGATTGCTGACAAATATCACATTTTGGTTTCTTAGGTCCAGAGTAAGATGAATTCCAGAAGCATGTATTTACTGTACGTCTCTTTCTTAGTTCCTTGATGTGGACTCTCATTATCATAACTTTCATTATTTTTATTATAAAGATCAACGAAATCTCTTCTGAACATTATCTAAACTGATACTCCTTACAATTGAGGCACATGCCATCTAGAATATCATCATGACTTGTAGTTTTTTTGTCGATTATTCCTTCGGTATCAACACAGGTATGAAGTGCTGTTAATAATTTGGTGAATCGTTTATCTATAGCCAAGAATCCGTCCTCTAGCATTTGTTTGGTCCAGCTTAGCATGCTTCTCTTTTCATTAGGTGTGAACAGAATTGGCAGTACTTGCATATTCAAAGTATAGTCACAATGACTTGCCTTATATCTCTCAATATCTTCATGATAATCAACTTCTTCTCCTACGTAAGCCTTAAGGCTTTTAATCCATGAAATTTGTGAACCATCTACATACACCTTCGATATTGGAGCGTACTTTTGCATCAAGGAATACACATAGTCTGTCATTCTTTCACTAGTCTTATGGGTGAACTCTTCCGCCAGTAAAATACAGCAATGTCCTTCTCTTAGATCCGATACTACCATTTCATGATTTACTATCTTATCAGGACTAGATTGTTCTAGTTGTTCGAATTGGAATGGTAACCCATCCTATCTATTGGTCCCTACCAAACTTGTTTTGTATTCTCTTTATACCTCCAGGTAATTCTACTATAGTATTTTCAACACTTGCTGATTTGATTGCTATTACTGGTTCAACTGTCTCTTGATTATTGCTTTCTTCCCGATGTAATCCCATTGTTTCAACTAGATTGCTTCTCGTCTTCATGAAAGCTGGCCTATTATCTTCTACAGTTGCAGATTTTATTTTTGGTTGATCTGATTCTTCGATATGGTTAGCTTCTGGCTTAGTGAAGACATAATCGTGTACCTTAACCCATGATGGGATTTCTTCAATTTTTTGAACACATGCAGTTCTGCCTGATGTTCCAGTTTCAGATACAAGTCTGACATCTGCACCTGTACCATGTCGTGCCGCTAACTCCTGTCTTTGTTTGATACTCAATTTACCAACCTTTATCGTGTCATCATCTTCTTGAACGCCATCAGCACCTTCAATCTGAGGTAAACTATTACAGAAATTTGTTGCATCTTGAACTGAAAGCCCGTTTCTTTGCTGTTCATTGCGGCAGTTTACTAGTGCTGTAGCGGTGTCGTCGCCATAATATGACAGATCAATTTTATTCTGATCTGGTTGGTTGTAATCGGTTTTATTTGGAATATTTTAGTTGTATTCAGTTAGCTTGTCTGCTCCCCTGCTCTTGTTTAATTGTGACTGTGTTTGGTTTTCTAACTTCTTATCACATTCACGAATCAATTCATTGTCAGTTAACGATGGATTTGATTTGTGAGTTTGTTTAATGCAGTCCTGAACTTTTTGGGTTGGATGTTGTATTTCTGCTATCTTATTATTAAATGCCTTTCGAGCTTGTTTATACTCTACTAAACCACTTCTTAATGCTTTAATTTCTGATTCAAAATATTGATCATTCATTTAACTTGTCGTCTCCTGTTTCTGTGTCTTTGCACTCTTTACAAGTGGTGTTAAAACCTCCTCATACGTGGTGCCGATATGACCTAGTTGAGCAATCTGATCCCTTAGAGATTCAGATATACCTATTGTAGTCCTTCGTTTATTGATTGAATTAATGTTATTCAACTTATTCTAATTATAACTAATACAGCACAATTTATAAATAGTAAAGGTGCCTTTACTGCGTAAAGGAAGTTGAGAAGTAAGCAGAAGAAGAAGTTGTATGGAAAATCCTATGAACACCCCTGGGGATATTGGAATAAAGACAAAGTCCTCAATACGATATTAAAATTAGGAAATGTAGGACCAATTGAAATTTATAGATATATAGAAGCAAATAGGCATGAACCCATATCACAAAACAAACTGACTAAGATTGCTCCTGTTGTAGATACACAGAATCTTTATGCTCCTTCTAACGGTTCACAGCCTGAATGGCTGAGAAAGTCTAAGAATATAGAGGCAACTAATGCATACATGGTAGATACTGACATAAAACCTATGCTTGATAATGAACATATGTCATTGGTAACTGTAAAGCACTGGTGCAAAGAATTAACCAAAGAAGGAATAGTCGATCACAAGGATAACAAGTATTCGATCTCTCATAAGGCGGCTAAGGAGTTAAGATACTTTGCAACCATGTTCAATTCACAAAGCTTATACTATTTGTCTCAATTTCCACTCAAAAATACAGAGAAAAACATACAGGAATTTGTGACTAGATTTGGAGCATTAATGATTTATGCATTTATTATTGCAGCAAGTCCATTTAAAGATAAGACTGCAGATAAGGACAGAATCATTATGAACTGGATTCAACATGCTATTCCTATCACGAAGATGTTTCAGTACTTTTTTGCTGCATTTGTGTCCGTCCCCAAGGCGGATGGAACGCTGTATGAGTTGGATAGTGGAAAAGTGGCTGAGTTATCTGCTGCATTAAAGTCTTGTTATCCTGATATCTACGAGAGTTTAGAAAAGGCAAACTGGATAAGAACGAAATGATTACTGAGTTCTGACACCATTGGTCAGGTCTGCATACTTTGGAATTTTATCCAATTTCTTTTGTTCTATTACCCAATCTATCTCATCAACACCCACATAACCTTCCTCACCCATCTGATTAATTGTAGATATTAAAGTCTGCATCTGCTTCTCTAGTATGCCGATTCTAGCCTGGTCTTTTTCCAGGGTTTGGACTTTTGTTTTTAGCCTGTTTTCCTCATTGATAGTAAGATTATCAACTGCTTTTTGATACTCTTCAAGGAGTTCAGTATCTGTAGGACGATAATACTTGTCATCTAATCCTGTTCCATACCCTAACAATGTCTCTTTATCTACTACGTTTATGGCTTTCCTTATCATTGTAGTATCTCCCCATTTCCTGAATCCATGATTACGTTTAACTTGACCTTTAACTTGGGCGTGGATTCCTGATTTGATTATGGCCTGCTTTACAAGGAAAGAAATTCCTTCTATGCCTACTGCCTTAACGTTGTTTTTAGCCTTAAGCGGGTCATCTGTGTCGAACTTTCGACGGAACAGAGGGGATTCATCACTTATTATCTCTCCGCATCTAATACGAGATTCTAGATACGAGTCTATCACTTTGGTACATTCAGGTGTACAAAATGTCGTGTATTCGTCATTTGAGCCTGCATATACTACAATTTGATACAAGTCATTGGTTTTCATTAAGTTACCAACTACAAGTCCAGCAATACCACCTAATCTTACAAATGAAGAAGCGAATAACAAGATAATAGCACGACTCTTTAAATCTGAGACACCTAGCATCTTTTGAATCTCTTCTCTAGTGTAAGCTCTATCTTTCTTCCTCACTTCCTCCCGACGAGTGAACTTTGCTAGCTTGTTCCAGTTTAGTATGATATCGTTCATGTCATAGAAATGCTTCAATACATGGCGATAGTTGATTATAGAGCCTTGACCTAGGCCACGCTCCAATAATGTAGCTAGAAACCTCCTTACTTGACTAAATGCATTATTCGTATCTTTATCTTGGATAATTATATCGTCGAGATTTGAGGTATTGCGAAACGTGGCATACTTTTCAATACAGAAGAGATAGTGCTTTAATGTCGTTTTGGTGCTTAATGATTCGGTGAAATTGAGATATGCTTCCCCTCCTATTTCTAAGGCCATAATAGAAGAATAGTCTACATTGTTCTATATAACGTAGCTTATGCTTCGATATGTAATAAGATAACGTAGTAGAAAGAATTTAGCGAATCATGAGATGTCTAGAGTAAGAGTTGGAGGCTGAAAGAGTCGAGGAAAATCAAGAGTATTATTTATCGATAGCGCGTCTACAATCATATTGTAAATATTATGAGACGAGAGGCATTAATACTAGAATAGACGTTAGCATTATCCACAAAGAATTCTTATTCTCATGGGTACATCTATTCTAGTGACTGAAAACTCTACCAGGCATATTGACACTCTCAGACAATTGGAGGCTCTCAAACGTGAACATCAGATACGCTGCAGTCATTATGAACTCCAATTTTCTTTCAAGGGGGGACATATTAACTGTACAATTTGTGGAAAAACCTGGTCATTTCTTGAAAACCGAGGTTTTTCAAACATTGTACAGATCTACAGAGCTGATAAGGAATAGCAAACCAAGTACTCTACCAAATACGTATTGTTTGCAGTTTGCAGTCACAATCGTATCTTTAATACTGTGCGTTCTCTTTAAACGGGGTTAGTACCAATATCAAGATAATTATTATCACACTTGCGATTGATGTTGTACCTACAGATACCGTTAGGCTGTTAGCTGAATTAGCCCTAAAGAAGAACAATACATAAAAAGTGGCAAACATTTATTGAGAACTCGGAAACCGGCAGTATCTATTATCATAGTAAATAGTATGAGACTCATGAACCTCATTTGGAGAAAAAGCCTGAGAGAAAATAGTACTGTATAACAACGGTCGCGAGTGCTAGTATAGAGCTATATATAGCCAATTTGAGTATTTTTTTGGCAATCTCTTTTTCCGACAGAGGACCGTCTGCCAAGATTAATCTCAATAGGGTTGTAGGTGCGTTCTTCTCTTTTGAGGCCATTAACTTAAAATCTTCCATCAAGACTGTAGGTCGAGACTTAATTTGTCTATGCTCAACAATTTTCTTGACGCTATCAAGAAACAAAAATGAATTCATCACTGATGGCAGTAAGGCAATGACCCCTATTATCTCAGATCTCCCAGCAATTGCTAGCGCACCGTACATAGCTCCGATCAACAAAGTGCCTGAATCTCCTGGAAATATTTTGCTTGGAAACTTATGATACTTGTAAAATGCAATCATTCCAAAAAACAGCGGAAGTCCAGCAATAAAGACTACGTTGTTGCCGAAGACAGCTATAGAAACTAAGAGTGGTATCATTGCAACGATCACTGCCTCACTAGCCACCCCATTCAAGACATCAATTGAATTAATGGTATTACCGGCAACCGGAATTATGATTAGTATTAGGGGAATGTATAGAAGTGGAATTGATGCGTCCCCAAATATGAGATTTAGATGAGTTCCATGAGCCCCTAAAACAATCAACGGAATGGCAGCAGGAATAAGCGCTACAGGCTTATACCACCCTGGCATGACCTTTTTATCGTCGATCAATCCTACAATAAATGCAATTATTGTAGTCAATAGAATCGCGAGGACCTGTATGTTCCGAGTAAGTAAGTAAAGAATAATCTCGGCGACCGCTATTCCTATGATCAAGATCGGGCCGGCCGGTCTTGGAATGTTAGGCCTTTCAGGTTTATGATAATCTTGAACTACACTTCCTTTCGCTATGAGCAATTTGATTACTTTAGGCGTCAGCAATAGTATGATTAGAAAGGAAGCGGCAGAAACTATTGTACCATAGAAGAGGATATAGTTCCAAAAGGACAGATATAGCATTACTGTTATCAATTCCGTAGATATGGTGGCTTATAAAATTACAATAACTACGGATGAAACCAAGCCAAAGAATTCGGTCTCGTACCCAAACATCGCCGTTCTAATATCGTTCCTTCTTTATCTGTTCTTTTAATCTTTTTGCCAAAGTTGGACCGATTTTTGGAATGGCAGATAGTTTTGCCTCGGGTGTTTCAGTAACTTTCCTGGCGTCAACAAGACCTGCATCATATAACGCTCGAGCTCTTGCCCTTCCAATCTCCTTTAGCCGGACAAGCGGAATAAGTTCTTCTCTTATACCGTACCTTATCCGAATCTGAAGATCATGTAATTCTCTTAACAAATCGCCGCGCTTAAGTAATTTTACAACCTCATATAACGAATGAGCCAGCCAGTCAGCGATCTCGACCATTCTATGCATGTCGCCAGGTTCAACTGAGAGTCTATCACTCAAGTTCCTATCGCTGGTTTCGTGGATCCACTCATGTAATGCCAATAGACTCCTAGAGCATTCAAACTCGCTAATTTGATAGAACAATTCGTTACGATGTTCGTCAATGATTGCAGTTAATTCTAAGTCTTTCCTTCTCATAGAAAATTTAGGATAGAAGTCAGCACAACTTGTGATCAGATGCAGAAAGCCAAGTGTATGATTAATAACACCATCATTTGGATTTGCATTGGATTGCACCGCTGATTCGATTGCTCTTTTGAACTCTACAGCGGTAAGCGGGTCAATATAAAGTAATGATGATAGTCTTCCAAAATTAGTAGGTATGTATCTCTCATTTTTCGATTTGATAAGATTCTCATCTTCAAGGTAACGTAAAGCGGTATCGATTTTCAAAGTTATAACTGCTCTTTTATAATGTTGAGCACACAACGTGGTCCCAAACAAATCATATATCTCGCCCTGCTTCATTCCAGGGATTGTGGAAATAATACTGAGAACATGTATTCTCAATGCCCTATCATTTATTAACTGCGAGCGTACGGGCTCTGGTTCACCAAGAATGTAGTGTTCATAAAGATCTGTTGAACCTACTCCAGATTCAGCTATAATTATTGCTTCTCCAAATGTGTCGTACTTCGGTCTGCCTGCTCGGCCACACAGTTGTTTGTATTCTAAAACACTAATTGGCATATTTGCGCCATAATCGGCATTATATCGTAGAACACTTGAGAGAACCACTCTTCTTGCAGGAAGGTTTACCCCTGCCGCCAACGTCGGAGTAGCAACTAGAAGTCTAATTACACCTGTCTTGAATGCTTCTTCCACAATTTCTCTGCTGGATGCTCCTAAACCTGCATGATGGAAAGCTACACCTTTGGATACAAGCGTCGAGAGATTACTCGTGAGCTCGAGGTCTTCACCTTTGGTTCTTATTTGCAGCGATGCTGTGGCAGCCTTCTCTTTCTCGGTTCTATCAAGTCGTCTAAGAACTCCTTCGGCAGCTTTAGCAGCAAGCGAACATGCACGTTTACGAGTCCCGGCAAAGATTAAAGCCTGTCCACCCTTATCAATGGAGTCTAAGGCAACATCTATTGCAGCATTGGAATAGCTGTGAATTTTGACACGGTTACCATCATTCATGAGTATAGTCCCATTTTCATAGACACCCTCAAACAATTTCGTTGGTCTCCAGTTAGTTTCTACTAGATCACAATTCAACCACTCTGCGATATCTGCAGAGTTTGAAACTGTCGCACTTAATGCCAGAATCTGTGCATGTGGATGCACTTTTCTGATGATTGCTAATATCATTTCAAGTGTCGGCCCGCGTTCCCGATCGCCAATCAAATGAACTTCATCCACTACAAAGAGTCCGACATCGGAAATCCAGCTACTTTCATGTCGGATTAGAGAGTCCATCTTCTCGTTTGTTAAAACTAGAACATCTGCTTCTTCTAGTTCCCGTGCAGTTGAGTTATAATCACTGGAAGCAACTCTGATACGGATTTTTCTATCCAGGATATTCAAACGTTCGAGCACACGAATATCATGATACTTTTCCATAGCTAAGGCCCGTAAAGGGGTAAGATAAAAAACCTTCATTCCTTTTTCAATTGCTTTTATTGCTGCCATTATTGCGATTAGGGTCTTGCCGCTTGCAGTAGGAGTTGTGACCAGCAAGTTTTTGCCTTCTAGGAGACCATGTGAGACGGCTTGTTGCTGGGGGGGATAGAGCGAAGAGTGTCCAAGTAAGTCTAACAGGTTATTTATCCTTGGATCTTCCATCGTCATCTTCGGTCTTAATACCTGTTATATGATTAACTCCACGGGTTTATTTGTGTGCTTGTTTACCTATTGTAGAAGCGATATGCGTGGTAGCAATGAGTTGAAGGTGGAAAAAGCTCGATTTTTATATGAGCGAAAAGAGGAATGCTCCTGAGGTCTTCAGCGGAGTCGCATTTAATATCGGTAAATTCGACTTGAGGCCGGAAAAATAATTATTACACCTCACAATTCAATTTTATGGAATGGAGCTCACCGGGGAGGAAGAAAATATGCTAAGGGGCGAACGCGGCGAATCGCTGGCGGTTGCGTATAGAATCTTACTTGCAATAGGTGAAGCTACCGAAGCAGAACGGCTGATCCCCGTAAAATGGGCGCACATATCGGGAGTCAACTACAATACTATCGGCGATAGCGGCGTGGATTTCTTGGAAGAGTTTAGTAAAAGTGCCAGGGTCGCGATAAGAACGACAATAAATCCGATGGGCTTTGACCAAAATAAGACTGTAAATCTCTCCGAGAATTTTACCCAAAAACAGATGAGCATAGCCAGGTCCTACCATATGTTGGGTACAACTACTTCGTTTACATGTGTTCCGTACGAGATTTTTGATATTCCTGAAAAAGGTAGCGCTGTGAGCTTCGCTGAAAGCAGTGCAGCAGTATTTTCGAATTCAATTTTAGGACTGCTAACTAATAGGGAGAGCGCCCTGAGTGCGCTTGCAAGTTCAATCACGGGGAAATCTCCGTATTCCAACCTTCTGATGGACAAGTTCAGACATGCAAAGGTGACCGTCAAACCTGATTATGAACTCGCTACAGAATTAGATTATGGCCTACTAGGTTACTTCGCGGGTAATACAGTAAGGGATAATTGTATTGGCATTAATGCAGGCGAAGAAAAACTTGACACGATAAAAGCAAAAGCTCTCTCAGCGGCGATTGGAACCTCAGGCTCTTGCGGAATGTTCACCAAAGAAGACGACACGAAACAAGAAATTATCTCGTGTGGTAAGGAAGAAGTAACCACAATTAAAGACGAGCTCAATACAGCGGAAGATGGTGACTTAATCGCTCTGGGCAGTCCTCAGCTTGGATTGAATGAGCTACATTTATTGGCAGCTCTGATTGAAGGAAAAAGGCTGACGAAACGTTGTATAATTTTCTGTGCAAGAGCAATTCATAATCAAGCGAAACACCTCGGTTTAATCGATCGAATTGAACATGCCGGTGGAGAGTTCATGTGCGACTCGTGCACATGTCTTACGCCCCTAATCACGCGGGCTGACTTTGATTCGGTAATTACAAACAGTGTTAAGGCCGCGTATTATCTAAATCATTCAAACAGAGTAGGAGTATGTCTGAAAGACTTGAAGACAATTATGAAGGAGTGCGCTGACTACAATTGAACACGTGCTTCAAGTGCAGAAAAATTGTAGGGGGGTATGGAATCGGAAACACACTTCTTACAGAAGAGCGAATTAATTTTCTTTCGATGATAGACACAGAGAAGGGCATCATAGAAGACCCACATCATCAATTGTCTGGGAGCTCTGTTAAAGGTGCAGTATTAGTTTTTCCTGGAGCTATCGGAAGTAGTGTGGGGGCATATGTTATATACTCGTTGAAAGTAAACGGCGTGGCGCCGGCTGCGATAATAAGCACTAACAAGGCAGACATAACCACCGCCTCAGGGTGCGCGATTTCAAATATACCTCTTGTGGATACGCTTGATACCGGGTCTTCTTTCGCTATGAGATCTGGAATGGAAGTAAAGGTTGATGCGGATAGTAAAATAGTGTGTGTAACAAACCGAACATTTTAATTTCTTGCGTATCTGAAATTCTTATCCTGGTGCATGGCAAATGACGGGCGAACTGACCACCTTAAATGGTGGAATGACGATCTAAGTCCATGCACCAGGTTGAACGTTCCGGCGATAAGATAATGATAATATGCATGCATGCAAAATTGAATCAAGAGCAGGAGTCCTTTCTTATGATATCTTTAATGCTATAATCCGTCTTCCCGCACAATGCTTTTATTAGGATCTTGACACCTAGGATACATTTGGCAAACTTCTGTCCTGAGTGTGGCGGTGATTTGAAATTTGACCCTAATAGTAAAAATTTCCTTTGCAAGAGTTGTGGAATATTTGCTTCCCGAGAAAAGATTGATGAATTACGCGATAAGGCAGAAAATGAGTCTGTCAATAAGCGAAGGCAATTGCATGATGATTATCTAGACTGGTGGCAAACCTCGAAGAAGGAAAAACAAAAACAATAGCAGCAGAGCAGATTGTGAGTAAGTAATCACGTTCTAACGGCTAAGCGATTGCAGATTCTGTTTTTTCTGCTATATCGCTTTTCAAAGGAACCATTTGTTCTTCTTTTCTCGACTTTAAAACAGTCATTAGCTCTATTTCCAGAATATGTGGTAAAGTACGTATCTTGTTTACAACTATATCTCTCATCTCCTCCAAATCTTTAGAGCGAATCTTTAGTATAAGATCAAACCTACCATGCATTTCATGAATTTCTAACACAGCTTCCACATTCGATAATCCACGAACAACCTCTTCAGCCAAACCAGGTCCAACATTTATACCCAAAAAGGCGAGGTGGTCATAGCCCAGACGGCCATTATTTACAGAAAGTGTAAACTTGCCGATAATTCGAGCAGCTATCATCCTCCTGACTCTCAGATGTACCGTTGCGTCAGAGATTCCGATCTTCCTGGCAATTTCAACAAATGGCGTTGATGAATCTCTGCTCAATATATCTATTATCTTGAGATTAATTTCATCTAACAGGTCTTCGTTGAATTGCATACTCATAGTCAAGTCGAGGTTGAGACATAAATGCCTTTGCTATAGATTTAAAAGCCTTGTGATTACCAAATACAGGGTAAGAATTCGCCTTTCTCCTACTTTTAAGACCAAGGAATAATAACCTCGATCCCATAACTGCTACTCCTGTCAAGGAAAACTTGCACTAAATGTAACAATGGGTTAACTGTATATCATAGGGTATACTCTGGGGAATACCTATGCAAAAAATGCTTCTTACTTTCTATTGAACAAAAAACTGCTAAGACTATGCAGAAATTTTCAATGCTTAGTCATAGCGATAAGGTAGCAGTTGGTGTTTCTGGCGGCAAAGACAGTTTGGCCCTTCTATACGTGTTAAAGAAATTTTTTGAAGAACATAGCCGCACAAAGTTGGTCGCTATCACGATTGACGAGGGTATACACGGTTACCGAGATGAATCATTACAAATTGTAAAAGATTTTTGCTCCCAGATCAAAGTGGAAACGAACATTTCAAGCTATAAGGATCTTTTTGGGTTGGGCATGGACCAAGCAATGCAGGAGAGGCCGTCTGAAAAAATGACTTCCTGTTCTATGTGTGGCACCTTCCGTAGGAGAGCAATAGACATGATGGCAGAATCGGTAGGTGCGAATGTCGTCGCGACTGCACACAATCTTGATGACCAGCTACAAACTTTCATGATTAACCTTCTATCAGGAGACACTGAGAGAATCTGTTGGATGTATCCAGAACCAGTTCAATATGGACTCGATGGTCTCAGAAAGGTAAAACCATTTGTAGAGATTTATGAGCACGAAATTGTATTCTATGCTGTACTCAGAGACATCCCTTTTCAGTCCGAAGAATGTCCGTATATGCATGAAAGCATCAGAACCGAGCTTCGTGAATTTCTCAATAAGCTTGAAACAGGACACGCAGGGATAAAGTACAACGCTTACAACTCAATGACAAAAATCTCGAAGATGTTGAAGACTTCGTCTATGGGATCTTTATCTCACTCTAAAGAATGCTTGGTTTGCGGACGGAATTCTACCGGCAGTATTTGTTCTGTTTGCAAGACCCTTCAAGTCCTAGCAAAGAGCAAGTAAATCAAATTCATTGGCTCGGCAAGTACGTCGCCACTATCGGCACATTACTTCTTAATCATTTGCGTTCGGGTAAGCAAATATAATGAGCCATAGCTATGATATTTACGGAGGCAGGGAGGATCGGGGTGTTAGCCGTACCCCACATCAGAAATCGGCTCTATGCTGGGATCAGTAACTGCTGGGTAAATCCAGAGGTGTGAGGTACCCGCTTGCCTTGCTGAAATGAAATCATGCCGTGTCGGATGGTTATGAGCAGCGTACCACGCGAAGGCGTAGTTTTGACTGTGAATCGTCGAAATGGGTGAGGTCCGGGAGGGAGCAACCCTAAGGCGGGGTAGCCATGCTAACACGTCTACGTGGTGGATCTTGTAGGGCTTGAGAAGGGGCCTTGTGCCTCTGGTGGTACTGGCAGGCTGCCTCCATACCAGTAACGCATCGGCCATATGCGAGAAGACGCCCACGTCCCTCTCAACAACGCAATGAACCTGCTGGAATTTTCCTTTTTTTATCAACACGACACCCGTCTAGCTTTTCGAGCAGATAGACCCGGGATGCTGTGTAAATAGCAGATGAATATTAAAATACCTTAAGCTAGAACACTAAATGTGATTCCTTTCTTAGAAGGAAAAATTCATCTATCGAATTTGATAATTTTAGATGATTTTATCTACGCGTTCTTACATTTCAATATTTTAGGATTTAGGTTGAGCCTTGTTCAATAATAGAAGATTAAACTCCTAGGTGCGCTAAATGGTTAGGACACTCGATAAAACACATACGGTTCTTTCATATATTGATGGTAGTTTAAAAAATGCAACGATAGTGAATGGAGATAATAAATTTGATGGATTTATTTTCTCTTTGCTAAATCCACCTGTTCCGCTAGGCGGTAATATAGTATCCCTAGATATCTACGTGGATGAAATTCCAGTTCCAAAAAAATCAATTTTCATCGCAACTTCAGAGGATGTGGTCAATGCAGCCACATTATCGGAAGACCGCCCCATTCCATTTAAGCCATTTCAAAGCGCAAGATTCCTAATAATAAAAGATGGTGGCTTGGAAGAACAAAGTAAACATAAGATTGTCATTTTGAGTAAACTAGAAGGATTTGAACAGATTATAATACCATTTACTTTTAACGATTACTTAAGCAATCGTAAGGAGAGAATTTTTATTCCCTCCAACATGATGGATGATTCTGAATCTATTACATCAAATGAGGATACGATTTTTAAAAACTTCACAACTCCGTTAATTCTGTCTGGCAAACAAGCATATATTGTATGTTCAGCGAATGCTTCGCTTTCGGCTAACTGGTCTTGGATGGGAACAAGATATGACAATGGGGGATTGTACGTGCCACCAGCTAGGGCTTTCGGTAGGATCCTAGTGGAAATATCTATGGATGATGGAGTACGTAAGAGACTCCCAAATTTCGTGGTATCTTCTAGACATGAGAATGGATTTCTCTACACGAGGCACGAAGTGGCAGGTTTGCAAGTAAAGAGGACACTATTCGTTCCAGTTGATAACAAAGGATTTGTTATGAAATTGGAGTTGTTAGATCGAGAGGCGGATTATTCAAAACTAAGTTTGAAGAAGAAAACGGAAAAATCAAGACGGAAGATTCGTATACACTTCGTAGTTGACGGCAATATTACCAGCTATGGCTTGGCTGCAATTTCCCAGAGTAACTTTTCTAAGCTACTTACGAGAGACAATTGCTTACAAATCCAAACTGCAGCCAAGAAAAATCTTGCGCATTTCTACGGAACAATTGGAGTCGCGCCGAAGAGCATGAGACCATCGAGAGTGTTAATGGATTCTTTTGATAACGATTTGGAGATCTCATATGATCTTGATATTGAAGCAGGCAACACCAGCGAGCTTGCACTAGTGGCCGCCGGCGGATTTACTAGTTCTGAAGATTGTTTAAAGGAATACCGGTATATGCGGGATAATTATAAACAACTGCTGGAAAGCACGCAAAATCATTTCAAATCGATCTCTTGTTCTACTTTAAATCTTGCATCCTCGAGTCAAATTCCGCATCAGCACTCTACTATTTTAAAACTAGTTAAGGCATTCGAAAAAGCAAAAACGAGTATGGAATACTTAAAGGCAGAATACGACGGACTAGGCCCAGGTATTTGCGCAGGACTGCCAAGGTTTCCTAATTATTGGGCTAGAGACACAGGTTGGTCGTTGAGAGGTTACTTGGCTATCGGAGATTACCGTTTTGTTATTGCAGTAATCGACAATTTTCTACATCACCAGGCAAGAAAAACCTCGAAGCTTGCAATGAAAGGAGAGTTGCCGATGATAATTAGCGGTAAATCATTTCTTCATGATAGTACATTCGGATCAGCTGATTCTACATTTCTTTTTCCTTGGGCGATACGTGAATATGTGTTGGCGACCGGAGATATAAATTATCTAAAAAATCGCTGGAAACAGATCGTTGATCTTGTCAATTGGGGATTTTTAAAAGATGTGGATAGAGATGGATTAGTCGAAAACGGATTTACTGGTGTCGCCGAAAAATTACCAATTCAGGATTCTACTTGGATGGACCATATTGATAGGAGAAAGAGCGCAAATGACGTCCAGGCATTGTTCTACGAAAGTTTGAAAATTGGAAGCGAGCTAGCGATGATTGCGGATGATAATTATAATCAAGAGCGATGGAGTCGATGTGCTGATCAGCTCAGAGGCAAAGTAGAGAGAGAATATTGGAATAACAAGGACGATTTCTATTATGATACGATAAGAAGGGATGGTACAAAGGATTCTAGTATTAGACCAAATGCACTCGTCATGTTACTTACAGAATCGATAGGAGACCGAATCAAAGCTCACTCTGTCCTAACAAGAATCGAGAAGAATGACCTAACCACCCCTTGGGGAGTAAGAACACTGAGCAGTCTCGATCCAAAATATCATCCGAGTCTTTATCATGATGGTGCGGTATGGCCGCTTGTAACGGGTTGGGCCGCAATTAGTGAGATTAAGATCAACAGGTTAGAACAGGCACTTTATTACATCGAATCTATGGCACAACGTATACTTTGTGAAAATGGTATGTATGCAGAAACATACAGAGGCGACCGACCTGAACCCTTTAACTCTTGCATCCTTCAAGCTTGGTCTGTTGGGATGTATGTCTATGCAATGCAAGAGATGATGCTTGGAATGCGCTTGAATATGCTTGAAAATAGGATTCAATTCGAACCACACATCCCTGAATCATTAAGACATAATTCTTTGCCTCTCAATTTTGAACATCATTTTCACATCATGCAACAATCACAGAGGTGCCGAATCATCGTCGATCCAAATCGCGAAAAAATATCTATTATTATGCGTAAAAACGAACAAATCGACAAGGCGCCAGAAATATTTAGCAATTCTTATTCGATTAACATTGAGCACTCTTAAAGAAGATGACAAAATCTTTAGGGTCCGTCCTTGCTCTTGTTGGCGCACGACTATTCATTTAGTACATTAGTGCGCTAGTTAGTTAGAGATGCAAATAAGGGCTGATTCTCGATGGACGACGCCACTCGCTGTACACAAACTTTAGTTGCATTATCCAGTATGGTTATATCTCTTAATCTATGTTATTTGTGGAGTGTATTGCGGCTGCGGCCATATAGTTGTATTTTGCCTTACACCAAAGCCTTAAAATGTGGCATTGTTACCCTTTGAGTTTTACTAAACTAGTCACTGGTGAAGAAAAGGAAAATGATGCTAATAGACGAAAAGAGAATACACGAAGTAATAGATGCACGAAAACCGCATTCGGTCGCCCTTAATGGACCGGAGGGACTTATTCCGAGAATCCAGACTAGTGCAGCCAATATTACAGAAAAGTTTGGTATTCCAGCCTACATAATTGGAGATACTTGCTGGGGATCCTGCGATCTCAATACACAGGCGGCCGACATGTTAGGGGTTGAGATTTTATTCAACATAGGTCATACCATTGCAAATGAGACATTTGGCGAAAGGGTAATAATGATCAATGCTTATGATGACATTAGCTTTGATAGAGTTGCAAGAAAATGTGCCTCATCTCTTCAAAACGAAAATTACAAGACTCTATCATTATTGACAGACAGTCAACACCTTAATCAAATTGGTAATGTCAAGGAGATCTTTGAAGAGTATGGCTACAAAGTGATCATCGGTAAAGGGAAAGGACAGCTTAACGATGGCCAGGTTTTTGGTTGCGAATTCTATCCTGCATTTGACATCCAGAACTTAGTCGATGCGTACATTTTCCTTGGCCAGAGCAGATTTCATTCAGTAAGTGTCGCAATGTCAACCGAAAAACCGACATACATGCTAGATCCATATTTTGAGGAATATTCGCAAATTAACAAGATCGCCCAGATGTTCAAGAAGAAAGCCATTTTATCAATCTACAAGGCAATGGATGCACGAGGGATTGGCATTATTATTGGATTGAAGGAAGGACAATTTGCCAAAATTCAGGCACTTAAACTTAAAAAATTATTTGAACAGCTAGGAAAGAGAGTCCAATTAATTGCAATGACAAATATTACTAATGACCATGTTCAAATCTTTAAGGGCCTAGATGTTTTTGTGGAAGTTGCATGTCCAAGAATAGCCATAGACGACCATTTCGATAAGCCTATGCTGTCAACCCCGCAAGCATTCGCATTGATAAAACTGCTTAAAAATGAACCAATCGAAGATTTATTAAAAATTCACCACTGGCTCTAGTCTGGTCTCTCCTTGAACACCAGAAAATTAGAGTAGAGCATTGAATGGGAGGCCAACATATAACTATCACTCAAGACAATAACACGCTTATTGATTATAAAATCTATTATATTATTTAATGTAATTCCAACTTATTATTGACTTCTATCGGGAAGCTGAGGATTGGCGGGGAGGATCAGCCTAGGATTATGGGAGTGATCAATGTCAGCCCAGAATCCTTTTACAAAAATTCCGTTAAGACTAATGTAAATGAAATAGCTAATGTAGCCACGAAGATGCAAGAAACAGGTGCTGATATGATAGATATCGGTGCCATGTCTACTGCACCCTATCTCGAAACGATCATTTCAGTTGAACAGGAGATCAAAAGAATAAGGGACGCTATAGATGTTATAAAGAGCAGTTGTAGTTTGCCTGTCTCGGCAGATACTCCCAGAGCTGAGGTAGCCAAGGAGGCAATCAAAGTCGGGGCCGATGCCATCAACGATATTTCAGGGTTAAAATATGATAAGAAGATGGCAGACATTGTATCTAGATCTGGACTGCCAATAATCATGGGAGCCTATGGTGGCAGCGGCGGCCGATCTGGTCTCGCCTCAGGAAGTGTCTTTGGAACCATAAAGGTTCTGACTGAAAGTATATCAATTGCAAAAAGCGCCTCTATTGCAGCTGACAATATAATTATTGATCCTGCTATTGGCTTCTTCAGGCCAAAAGGAAAAAACCCGTTCTTTACAAGAATGACAGACCTCCCATGGTACATCCGTGATATTGAAGTGATATCAAATCTAAAGAAACTAAAAAGATTTTCAAAACCAATTTGTATCTGCGTTTCAAGGAAATCATTCATTGGAAATATATTCAACTTAGAACCAGAAGAACGTTTAATTCCATCAGCAGCAGCAGAATTAATCTGCATATTGAATAGCGCAAATCTAATCAGAACACACGACGTTAAAGAAACATGGCATACTCTAATGGCGTCAGAGTTGCTTCGTTAACTCTTCGTTAAATATACTAGTCTTTGCAACTCTTCTAATCAGCATATAAATGCTTAAGAAATGCCTTTTATCAAGATGGGTGTAGATGGTCGTTGACACTATCCGTACTATCAAGCTACTGGGAAAGTGGTCGGGCAACAGGATTATTGGAAGGAGACGTCCATTAATTGCGGTTTTTAGCCTCACACATTACTGTAACTTTTATTGTCCCATGTGCCCTTTTGGCGACTCTGATAAGGATGGTCAGATTAAAGTTGCCAGGAAAAAGGATCTTTCTACTGAACAGTGGAAGGACATTTTCGACAAAATTTCAAAGTATTGTATCTGGTCAATTGTTGAAGGTGGCGAACCTACAAGCCGAGCAGATTTTATGGAACTTATCCGTTATCTTTACAAGCTCCAGCTACCCATAACCTTGATAACTAATTGTTCTCTTCTACATACCATTGATCTTGACGAGCTAAGGAGGTATATCCAATTTATTACCTGCAGCATCGATTCTATGTTCGAAGAACCATACTGTAAAGTAAGAGGTGTTTCTCCACGAATATTTCGGAAAGTAATGGACAACCTCGGTCTTTTAATTGAGTATAAGGTCCCCCACTACTTTAATAGCGTCATAACCAAATACAACACCGAGGAATTCATTAATCAAACTTACTTTGATAGAGCGAAGGAATTGGGCTCAAATGCAGTTTCCTTTACTTTCGTTGAGGACAGATCTGATGTTAATTTTTCTCTTCTTCCGGATAGACAAACTATGGTAAAGGTGTGCGAGAGCATATTGGGATACATGAAAACTCATACTACTCCTCAAATTATGATTCCTGCAAAATATTTTGAACAAATAATAGAACACGGACGGGGAATGTTTGAGGAATGTGGTGTTTGGAAAAGCATCTTTGTTAATGGCAATGGCACAGTTATGGTTCCCTGCTGGAAATTTAATAGTCCCGATAATACTTACAACCTGCTTGAGAAGAGCGTAGAAGAAATTTGGAGTGCTCCGCAATGGGATATAGCACGGACATGCCACGATTGTCAGGTACTTGGGTGCATATGGTATTCATCGCAACCTATAACCACGTTTGCCCAAAATTACATGAAAGGGTTACGGAAAATGATTAGCCAACAAAAGCCTGAATTTGCAGAAGAACTTGTTTAAGCCTCTTAAAAGCAAGGATCAATCCTGAGCTAGCAATTACTTGCGATATCGCAAGCCTAAGCATCTATGTATCAGCGTACAGTTTCGATTTAATCCAAGCTGGATCGAGGATGGATGCCGCTTGGCAATTAAAGCTTTCATTTGTTACGTGATCTCTATAACTTCCTTCGAAGTTAGTTTCTCACATAAGGTATGCTTGCCCGTCTGAATGGTCAATTCTGAGAGTAAAACCAGAAGGGTTTAAGTTTATCGCGACGTCTGGTCGGTCCAGTTAACAGTTTACTTATTTTTTAGGATCCTTGTGTCGTATATCTTCTTTTTCTTCTACTTGCCAAGCCGTCCCCTTAAGTTTTGAGTATTTTAAGTACGCACCATTTTGGTCGACGTTATCAATTTTTACATTCATCAAATTGGCATTGACGAATATTGTCTTGGATAATTTACATCCGGACAAATCGGAGCTTTGCAGATCTGCCCACATAAAATTTGTCCTCGTGAGATTAGAATCGATGAGATTACACTCCTTCATTTCAGCATACAATAGTAGACCATCAGTGAGGTCTGCTCCTTCAAAATTAGCGTTGCTAAGGTCGGCTTGGACTAGATTGACTCGTGTCAAATTGCAATGAGAGAAATTGGTACCGACAAATGAGAGCCCATTAAGACAGGCACCCGAAAGATCTTTGCCTACAAAGTCGATTCCGCTAATAATAGGTTTTACGGTGAGATTCTTCATTCTCCATCTATTAAAGTCCTCGGTGTTACCAACAGTTAGTAATCTTATAGCTTCTTCTAGGCTTGGATTAGACATAGTACCCTCTTATTATACTCATTTAAAAATTCTTTTTCATTTGAAACAAAATAACAGAAAAGGTGACGCTCATAAACTAAGACTGATCAGATAGGATCTCAAATCTATGTGTATTTCTACGATTTTCTGATTAGACATTAATCTGATCCTACGATAGGCAGCATCTTATTTGGTGGTAAGTTGAAAGTATTTTGATCTTGTTCTTCTTTTGTTACCTTTTCAAATTCAATGGTTATCTCTATGGGCGCATTAAATTTCAGACTTATTTCTTGTGCGAGGATTCCTATAGATTTTGGGTCTGAAAACTCGTTTGATCCTTGTAGGAAGACCCTGGTCTTCCTGTAAAGGATCTTACCGCCAAATTTCGACAGTAGAAAATCTGTAAGTGCTTGAACTACGGGTAGAGGGATTTCGTTGTAATAGAAGCATATTCCATGAACAGGTTCTTTGTCAAAGGGCGTACCGTACCTATACCAGAACACTCCAAAGTGCTGATACTCTCCCTGCATGCATTTTATTTCCCAATGATTGACTTTTTCAATAGGATAATTTGCCTCGGCGAGATCAGGAATACCTATTCTCCAATACCTAAGACGCATGATCCTAATGGTAATATTCTAGCATTATAATAATGTGGCGAAGTGCGATTTCCACTATTCCAAACACTATCAATCCCTAATTCCTTGATCACTTTGCCATTTTTTAATTGTTCATCAACTTAGTTTTTGATGTCCATTCTTGTAAACGAAGCTGATCACCTCATTCCGAAGCTTTTTTCCTTGTCGATTTTTTATTCTTGGTGGTGGGTGTCTTTCTTTTGATCTTAGTTCTCTTTTCACTATCCCGTCTTTCAGTTTTTGGTTTTCTGGAGTCGATAATTGTCTTTGCTACAGCTCTTAATTGCTCAACGTTCTCAGGATAGTTAGTACTTCTCAATGCATCCACCGGTATTCCATGATTTCTTGCGCTCCTGACATCACGCAGACCAACTTCCTCCAACTCAGCCTTTGAATAACCTCTTCCAGCTCTAACTATTTTTATTCCTCTATTCCAACGCTTGATAATAGGTTCTTGTACTTGTGTCTTCATTTCTTTTCTAATTACATTGGATTAGAGGTTTAATTAAAATAGTTTTCATACAACAATGTTATCGAGAATAATAGATTGTCGAATACTTATATAACTAAATACTACTACTGTCGTAGTACCCTGTGTTCATCCAATGCACATCGAGTCTCAGCTGAAATATTAATAACGTCGCTATCTTTCATACTGATTATTATTTTGGTAGTTAGTTCAATATGGTGTAAATACCTCCAATACAATTATTGCCTATGAACAAAGGATGGGAGATCGCCGTTTGAAAGGGATTGAAGGTACACAAAATGTTCTTGTCACAACATTCTTGGTAGTCGTAACTATTCTGGTTATTTCGACGCCCGTCACTTTCTCACCGTTCAAACTAGCATATGCCGCTAGTACTTCAGCTGGACCGATATCGACTCCCGTGTCGATAGCTCCCCAAGCCAAATTGGTGTTTAATAATCATAAATATGGTATGTCCCCCTTCATTTTTACCGACAGCGGGCAGCTAAATAAAGTCCTATTTCCTGCTCAGCCAGGAGATACTAATGCTAACTTGACAGTGCAACCAGGCAATACCGTAAGCTTTCAATTCAGCAAACAGCCTACAAAAATAGATGCATTTATCACTGACTATGACGGGGACATTCCTTCAGTACATCCTCTCAAGAAAGTAGGCCCAAGTGCATTTCAAATTTCAGGACCGTTAGGAATATGGCAGATAGAGGTACATGCCATCTTCCCAAATAACCAATATACATCGTTTACGACATTAGCAAACGTTCAAGGGAATTCTATTGGCAGTCAATCGCTAAGCCCACAAGCATCATGCGGTACTCAAAATAAACTCCAGATTGCAGGCGTTACGGACAGTAACAATAACAATTCAAACACGCTTGTAAATACTCTCAACAACGGGAATAATACTAATAATAATCTTGTGCCGACGTTGTCAGCTACTGGGAAAGGTTCTTGGGTTCAGCTAGATTTAGGACAAGAAAAATCAATTTGCAATCTTGAAATTGGATTTGCCAACGGAGATAAGTCAATAAACTTTTTCACAATACAGACATCAACAGATGGAGTACACTTCGTTAGCCATGGTTCTGCTCAAAATACCGGCATGAATTCAGGGAGAGAACAATTTAGCTTTTCTGACTCACCGGTTACAGCAAGATTTGTCAAGCTGACTTTCCAGGGAAATACACAGGGCGATACCTATAATATATCAGATTTAAAAGTGATAGGAAGTTAAGAAATATCGATAATAAGAGACAGACACTGAACATC
>DAOM01000276.1:14827-17403 GCA_002501855.1 Candidatus Nitrosopolaris nunavutensis | reverse complement strand
ACTCAGTTATGCAACATAGCAGTGATTCCTGTTAAAGATCAAGAAAAAAAGCGTGAATATTATAATTATGTTTGATGATGAAAGTAATACAAGTCTGCAGCGTATCGCTCATTCAAGTTCAAGTTCAAACTCAAATAGAACGCAACTGGGAACAGAACATCTGGACTATGCTAAGCCGGAAGCAGCAATCACACCATGGACTACTGCGAAAGCGATAGACGAGCTGATTTCGGAACTTGCTCTGGCAAACATCTACATCGAAAATCAAGAATGCGGATCTATCCGCATCATTCCTAAGTACTATTCTCGGGCCCAAGAGATCATGTATCGTATTCCAGTCTACAGGCCGGACCCACCTATATTTGAGGTCGACGTAAAGGATCTTTCTTGCCAATTACAAAGCGAGTTAGCTGGCCTCAAAAAATCGGATCATAGGATGTTCGACTATGTTTTAAAGATAGCAGTTATGCATATTTTCGAGAACATCAGATTTGATTATGCTCACCAATCTGTAATGCCAGACCTAAGAATACGGTTTGTGGATAAGTAGGGAAGAAGAGATGAATCCGGCAGAAGATAAGAAGACCCTTCTAGAGGAAAACGAGGACTATGCCCCAAGTACGTTACCATCATCGGTTAACGTCTGTACTGTTTCTGTCGCCATAAGGATGCATTCGGGGGATGTCGAGGTCAGAGGTATGATATGCGGACTAGGTGAACTCGAAAAAATGATAACTAACGTGTTTTTCGAATGTGGAAATTGCGGGGCGATGAATGAGCTACAAACCTATTCAAGACCAAGATTTCCATATGAGGTGGACTATACTAATTCTACAAGGGTAACAAGATGTATTAATTGTAACAAAAAATTCGGCAACAAGTACGATGTCAAGGTCAAAAATGCGGTCAATATCGAATTACAAGACCTTGACAATTTTAATGATCTAGAGAGATTATCCGTGGTACTGTTTGATGATGATACAAAGAATATATCGATTGGCGAGCAGGTTGTTATCGTAGGATTAATTGAAAAGATAAGAAAGAGGGGCAAAATACTCCCATTTCTATTTGCTACTTCTATCGAGTACGAGAATCGGGAAGAACTAGTCATGACTGAGCAGGATATGAAGGAGATACAAACATTTGCAAACAACTGCGGAAATCGGAACGGGAAGAACGTAATTGACGCACTCGTTTTTAAATTCGCACCCTCTGTAGTTGGATACGAACATGTCAAAAAGGGGTTGTTGCTTTGTGCTGCAAATACTGGTAATGACCACCTATCGAAGAAACTTAGAATAAATTCATTATTGATCGGTGAGACCGGACTTGCCAAATCTATGCTGCTAAGAGAATCAGTTGCACTCGTCCCAAATAGTCGATATACAAGTACATTAAATTCCTCAGTTAAGAGTCTGATCGCCATCATCTCGAAAGAGGATGATAAGAATATGATGAGATTAGGACCAGTCCCAATTGCCAGCGGTGCAATTTGTGCTATTAATGAAATAGGCCGAATGGCGTACGAGGATCAGGGGGCATTCTTAGATGCCATGCAAGAAGGTAAAATTCCCTTTTCAAAATACGGGTTTAATATGACTCTTAACGGCTCTGCAACCTTTATCATGTCTGCAAATCCAACACATGATTCGACATGGAGACATACAGAGAAAATAGATCTTAGCGAGATCCCTGTTATAATGCCATTATTGGACCGTATTGATCTGATCTTCATATTCAGAATTACTCGTGACAGAGAGGCGATCGCAACATACGCGTTCAAGAAAACCGAATCCTACATGCTAAAGGATTCCATAGCAGAACAGCAGGAAGCAAATAAAGAATCCGATTTTTTGAAAAAATACATTCTTTATACCAAGAGATTCAATCCAAGGCTCACGCAGGAGACAGGAAGTATGTTGTGCGAATACTATATCGATGTCGCAACCAGGTTCGGTTCGCCAAGGGTACTTGATGCATTATTCAGAATAAGTTATGCTATTGCCAGACTAAAACAAAAGGAAGTTATTGACTCTGAGGATGCGAAAGAGGCCATTGAATTTTACAACGTTCAATTGCAACAACAATCGGAAGCAGTCATAATTCCGAGAGATCCACAGGAGTTAGCCTCAGAAGAAATCATAAATACTCTAAGGAACTCAGAATGTCCCTATGATTTTATCCAACTTGTCAAAGAGGTATGTAGGAAGAACGAAGCAGTTTCACGCTATATCGGTAGTGATTTTTCGGTTCAGACCAACAAGAAATTCAGAAATCTTCGGGATAAATTCAAGGAAGGAAAGGAGGCTAATATCGCGATTGTTAATCAACGACCATTGGTACTTGCATGGCGTTCCTACTCGTTATCGTCTTCGTCCTATTATGATCATAGCGATAACACTAATCTGGGTGATGATTTGCGATACACAATAATTCCCGTAATTAACAATATTTGTTACTCTCAAGCTCTTCTTAGAAACAAAATCAGGCACCAGAGTAGCCAACATAACGAGGAACAGAAAATGCCTGTAGAATCCAATAGTGGAATTCTTCACCCAACTGACCCAACTGACCCA
>DAOM01000276.1:0-14549 GCA_002501855.1 Candidatus Nitrosopolaris nunavutensis | reverse complement strand
TGACCCAACTGACCCAACTGACCAAGGGAAAACAGAGATGATATCAAAAAATAATATTCGAAATCACAATGCATATGGTTCTGGCACTAAATTGATAGTAAGTATAGTCGTGGCTGTCGTGGTTGTTATAATGATTGCTTTCGCATTAACCACCATACAGCAAGATAGAAGTGCAAAGGCAACTCAATGTGCACAGATGTTGGGACAGATAAATCAAGAGACAAGTAGCTGGTGGGCAAGGAACTTTGATACAAATCAGATTAACCAACAGGTAGATCAATACAACGGCATGTGTGGCAGTGGCCCAACGAATTATGCAGGTAAGTAAGCTACTCAAAGGAATACTGCATGACATTAAAGAGGAGATAAAAGACGGATTCTCAAATTTCAATTGGCCGATCTGGTAGAGAATAGAATGACATTGAGAATTGAATCAGGACAACGGGTTTATGATGCGATGACTGACTCTACTCGAATCTGTGCTCAATGTATACATGTTGAAGTGTGTACAATTTTTAGGGGTGTAAATAGGGCACTAGAATGGGACTTTCCTAATATCAAACGACCATTCGAAACACCTGACATAGCAAAGATATGTAATCATTTCACAAGGGAAACTGGCATATAGTGAGCACGGAACCATGATAGAAACAAAGTTCATAATTTGAGCCGAGAAATGAAACTCATACAAATTTACTTAGACGATGAAACTCATACAACACTCGTCAAGAACTATACTATTACTCTAGCTGCTGCTGAAGAATCATTTACATTTGAGGACTACATCGTTTACTTGCTACAAGCTGTACCTCCATGTCCAGCTACTCACGCTGTACCTCCATGTCCAGCTACTCACGCTGTTCAACCATCGGGAATCAAAGAAAAAACAATTAAAGTCAAGCAGAAAATATTGAGTTTTAGAGGTAAAGAGTACCTTTTGCAAAACTCTATTGTAGACCTAGAATGCAACGAGTGTGGCCGGCTATTCCGTTGTCCGGGAGTTTATCGCCAGCGAATCTACAAAGACGGAACGAGCAAGGAAGTTGGTAGGCAAAAAATACCGGAATGGCATTGTCCTGATCACCCTAATGCTATAGTAAACGCGCTTGAAACTGAAACTCTGAAGGAGGATCCTGATCTGAAATGAAAGCTGCATTGTGTGATAATAGAAAAAATCTTTTATTCATCGCAAGCGTGGAAATGCAATGCATTAATGGCACACCTACCGGCCTCTTATTGTGCAGGATATAAACTTGGATGTCCCAGTACTACTGACAAGTGGATAGAATATGAACAATAAAATTCTGTCTACATTTTTAACCTTCTTTGGTGTTTTTCTGAGTCTTGCGAGTCCCTTATTTCATTACATATTTTGCAGTTGTTGTAGTCGTGATATTTACCTATCATTTCTTAGTATGCCTGCTGCTCCTCCGTCTATCTACTATTCCTAGAAGTGTCATCTTGAGACTATTTACAATTGAGGATGTTACAAACAAGGATTTTACCGCATTTTAGTTATTCATATGATATGGTATTACCTTTAGGGATCTTCGCTTTCCATGTAATTCCAAATAAATATATTCCATCCCTCCAAGTCTCCTACCTGACCCGGTAAATTAACAGAACCTGTTAGTACAATCTATAAATAACATAGGAAGAATTTGAGTATTTGAAATGTCTTCTACTACCAGTCCGTCTTATAGATGTGAAGTATGTGGTACATCATTTACCTCATTACAAGAACTTGATCAGCACAAGCGACAACACCATCAGAAATAATTCTACAGATTGATATCGTTCCCAAGTAATAGTTATCACCAAACTCATCAATCTGTCCGTGATTGATTGATCCAGGCTCTTAACTGTGGACTACCAGGAGTCGGAAAAACCACGTTAGCAAGAGATCATGCCCACTTAATTAATGCCGTCAATATATTTCGTAATATGTTAGGATTACCAGAAACCAAATGGAAGAGAAGTGAGAAGGACAGGACTCACAGGGATTCCCCTGCGAGTGATTCGGACCAACATACGCCTTCCTATTTCTTAGCCTATCAACCGTCTATCGAAAGGAATGGACTATTTCTTTACTGAAGATCTCTATTTGTTCAATGTATCTTACTGGTAATAGCAGCAATTGCCGACAATGTAGTTAATGCGTCAAGCCAACTTGTGGTCCTAAACACAATATGGTCATTTACGCCTAAATAATCATAATCGAGATATTCTGCTTTTTTTGCAAAAGAAAGGGTTCTGTTGAATCATCTTCGTGTTTAAAATCGGGTTGATTTCGTGTTGGTGAATTGATAATGGGGATAGATACGGTCAACTCACTTTTTGAGCATATCTAATAACCTTTCAAATATCTCCTTTCCCTTAGGCGTAATAGAGTAATATTTAACTGCTTGTGGTCTAGAATCTTTGCTTAAGCCAAATTCACTTCTGACTAACTTTGCCTTTTCTAATGCATCAAGATGAAATGAAATAACCCTACGTTGTATTTTCAAAGTTTTTTCTAACTGAGTAGGATACATTTTTTTTTCATAGGTTAAAAGATTAAGGATTTGAAGCCTAGTGGATTGAGCGGCTACATGAATTAACTCGATATCCGGATTATCTGTAGGGATTTTTATGGATGACACTGCTCTTTGAGTTGACATATACTATATGGAATATTAACTATTCTACTACTTAGCTTTTGTGATAAAGGCAAGGCTTTTATACTACTAGTACATTATATATTCTGATAGAACATATAATGTTCGTGGTGGTAAGTTGAGGTTGTTACCGTCCAACAATTCGGACATGCGGATGAAGAGGGGAACAGAAATACTTCAAAGCAATGGCAAAAGCATAACAGAGAACGAAGATGGAAGTTTCTCTGTTCCTTCTCAGACGCACCTCCATAGTTTATGAAGTTAGACTATTTGATACTATTTGGGTTTGTACTAGTCCTGATTTTGAAACCAGAGAGATAGAAGCATGCAAGCATATCCATTGTGTAAAGTTCTGGATTGCCGCCAATACATATTTGCAAGATAAACCAAAACCAAAAGTCTTAGTTGAAAATACGATAACATGTAAAAGATGTGCTTCAGCAGGTAAACAAACTTTGTTCTGCAAGGATTGCAACTATCGATTTATTGAAGATACGCTACTATAGAGGGTAACGTTTACACCTGAAGCTATTACGTTGACACTAGACCTTTACTTTTCGGGACTATCGCTTAGAAAGATAGCACGCAACGTTAATGACCACTTTGATATTCAAGTTGATTTTACTACTATCTACAATTGGATAAAGAGATACATTCCCCTAATCTCGCAGTATGTAAACTCACTAACTCCACAACTATCTGACACATGGCATGCAGATGAATTGTTTGTAAAGATGCATGGTGGACAGACATACAAAGGAAAATCAACCTTGCATTCTTGTGGAATGTAATGGATAGGAAAACAAGATTCCTGTTAGCTTCCAAGGTTTCGGAGGCTAGAGATATCAATGGTGCAAGTAACAGTGTTCAAAGAAGCAGTAAAAAATGCTAATGGTCAGAATCCCAGAGAAATCCATACAGACGCATTAAGGGCATATCGAGAGGGTATATCACAGAATTTCAAGGATGTTGATCATATTCCTAAATGCGGCATTAACAAACCTCACGCAGACAATAACAGGATTGAAAGATTGAATGGAACAATAAGAGAAAGAACTAAAGTCGCAAGAGCATGTAAGAAACATAACTCACCGCTTGCTGAAGGGCAAAGGATACAGTATAACTTTGTGAAACCACATCAAGCGTTAGAAGGACAAACCCCAGCACAGAGAGCAGGAATAGAGATTAAAGGAAAAAACAAATGGATGGAAATGTTGAAGAATTTTAGCAAAACTTCATAAAAAAAGTCTTTATATATACCAAGGTATTGGGTTAAGTAGACGACAATACATTGAGTAATCAAAAGAGACTTAGATTGAAGACTCTTATAGAAGAAAGATGTATCAAGTTTGGCCCTTATACACTATCTAGTGGTGAGAAAAGCACCTATTATTATGATTTAAAAAGTATTTTATTAGATGGAAAAGCCTTAATCTTACTTGGAGACCTATTACTAGAAGAACTGTCAAAATTCAGTCCAAGTCCAAAGTCCGTAGGCGGTTTAGAAGCTGGTGCGATATCAATAGTTTCTGCAGTTACTATTAGGAGTTACAATAAATATACTGGGGGTGTTAAAGGATTTTTTGTAAGGAAGGAACCTAAAACACATGGATCCCAGAAGAAAATTGAAGGTAACCTAGAAACGCCAGTTGTAATATTAGATGATGTTATGACTAAGGGAGGGAGCATCAAGCAAGCTATAGATGCTGTAAATGTCGAAGGATTTAATGTGGCAGGTGTGGTCTGCGTAATAGACAGAGAAGATCCAGCAAACCTCTTAAAGCAAAATAACATAAAATATTCTGCATTGTTTACACATTCCGATTTTAAGGAATTCATAAAAAGAAAACAACAAGATACAAAAATTCATTCTGTATAAATAAACATCAACGTCACTTTTTTTATTAGGCGAACGATTCGACCAACATTATTTCAACAACATTCTTCAAATACGCTGATTCAACAGAACCAAAGAAAGTATTTCAACTCTCGAATGATCTGCTTCTCCATTAAATCTTATAATTGGTAAATGCAGTCCGAAGCCAATAGTTTGCTTCATTCGGATACATAGTAACTAATGTATCCCATCAAAACCTGAAGGGGAAATTTCAAAGGGCCGGAACACGAAGCAGTGCAATTGCTGTTTATTGGCAACTTTGGAAGATACGAGAAGGAAAAGTTTTTTTGAATTTATCACTATTCCATGAACAATGTTTAGGAATTTCCTAGAGAAAATATTACGGATTATGATATAGACAGAGTACGACAATTAAATAAATACGTAAGATACGCTAGACTAAGAGCTAGGACTAGAACCCTAGCCTGCTAAGACTGCGGGGGCTCTTCTGAATCTTCACTTCCGTCAACCGTTTTTGCTTTGCCCGACCTCGATGATATAGCCATCAGGGTCACGCATGTATCAGCGGCTCTCGAAACGATGGTCCTTTGGCTCGGTGAGGAATTCGGCCCCTCTCTTTCGCCACTCCTCGTAACAGGATCGAATGTCTGCGACACGAATATTCATGAAGTTGCTGGCCTCATTAGGGTACTGAGGCGTGCGTAGGGTCACGGTTGGCTTATCATCGGTTGGGCCGCCACCTACGTTTATAATCAACCAGCTGTTAGCAATTTGGATGATGGTGGGTTCGCCTTCTCGGACAACATTCCCTCCAAGAATCCGAAGATAAAACTCCGCCGATCGTTTCACATCAGCTACGGTCAGAAAGTGTGTGAGGATAAACCCTTCTTTGGGAGGCAATTGATAGCCTCCTCTTTTGATCATAGGAGATTCTTCTTCTTTCTGGTCGTTAATATTTTGCATCTATTATCGACTTTTCTTTAGTAGTACGAGTTATTATCTTTGGCTAGTCAGAATTCAGCACACGATCTGTCTATGCTGCGTTCCGCTGCTCATGCATTAAAATACTGGTTACCTGATGTATTTCAGCCCATTTATCATGCTACCATAATTTGATCCCTCTTGAACGTTATAAGTATGAATTGGGATATTCTCCTCTTAGATATGTTTTGATTCCTTTCTTATCTCCAAATAATCTCGTCGCTATAATAACAATCTAATCCCCTGTCATGCCCTATAGGGAGGCATTCCACTACACGAATTAATCCCGCAGACTTTACCGGTATACGCTGGTGTAATTATTTGTGTTTCTTGATATACATACTTAGGGCTGATTTCCGGAATAAAGACCCGTAAAACGCCTACATCTAATTTTATAATGGTGTCCCAGTGGGACATTAACGTCATAATGGTTTTGCGTTGCGGCTGCGGGGAATATTGTACAGGAGTATTAGCGCTAGTACTACTCGGCAAAGGCATGCGCTTGTTTGACCATTTAGGCACTGAGCACCTTGAATTGGAAAGAACTGGGTTCATAGTCCCCTGGCGTAACCCATCTTAGATTCAGCGTCGTAAAGCAAGTTTTCTAGTAGGAGTGTGGAGTGGTAGTAGAATTAATTATGTCTTACACATGATCTTATTGATTCGTTGAAGTGGCAGAAAATGAGAAAATCAGTTGGTTATCGAGTCAGTGTATAAGGGTAGAAGGACAAAGGTTATGTTATTCCACATGGGATGCATAACACAGTGTACAGTGACGAGAACATAAAGTCACGAAATGGAGAGAAACCTAGTCATAGCCAGATTCATGGTTACTCACACTTAGTTGACTTACGCGATTGTTATCCATTTGTGAAATGGGCTGGTGGCAAGAGCCAGATATTATCTAAGTTAGATTCAATGATTCCATCTAAATTCAGTCGATATTTTGAGCCATTTCTTGGAGGTGGCGCGATGTTCTTTCATTTGATATCTGATAGAAACATGAGGTTTACTGCCTATCTTTCCGATATAAACTGGGAATTAATTACGGCGTATAAGGTTGTGAAGAATAACGTAGGGGAATTAATCGAACTTCTCAAAAGACATGAAAGAGAATATAACAGAAATCCTTCTAAATATTACTACAAATTAAGAGATGAAATCAAGCCTGTAACCGATATTGATAAAACAGCCAGATTCATTGCTCTCAACAAAACGTGCTACAACGGACTTTATAGAGTAAATAGAAATGGCATTTTTAACGTTCCTATGGGAAGGTACAAAAATCCTCTAATTTGTGACAGTAACAATCTAGGAAATATTGGTAATGCACTCAGATATTCTAGAGCAGCAATAAACGTTAGCGACTATAAGGACGCATTACTTAAAGCAGAAGAGGACGATTTTATATATTTAGACCCTCCATATCATCCTACAAGTCCGACAGCCAACTTTACGGGTTATTCAGATAATGGATTTGGCAACAATGATCAGTTACAACTTGCCAAACTCTTTGTTGAATTAAATGATAGAAAGTGCAAAGTACTCTTAAGCAATTCAGATACACCATTCATTAGAAAATTATATTCTGACTTTTCTGGCTTTATTAAAGAAGTAAACGTATCACGCGTTATCAATAGCAAGGCATCAAGACGTTCAGGCCATAAGGAATTGCTTATTTCGAACTACTCTTCATAAATGGAATGGTGCTTATTGGCTGCTGCGGATGGTAACAATCGAACGAACCAATCACCACAAATTTCTCGCAAAATTGAAAAGTGGTCTGATATTGTCACCCAACTACACATCGATGTCTCAAAACCCATCAATAACATAACTGCTAAGCAGATCAAACAGATCACAAATGAAGATGCGAGGTTGATGGCCAAGATAGACAGAATAGAAAATCTGCCAAGAGTCTTCAGAGAAAATAAACTCTTTCTGTTACCAGTTAGTAGGAAAGAATATGCTATTGTTAAAGGAGAAGGATATCACAAGTTAGAACCGATAACTGATACGAAACCAATTACACATACTACTCAATTACCCATTTCTGCGTCTTTTTTGAAAGCCGAAAGCGAAGGAGTTCTCCTCGAGTATGCAACTTCATGCGGATTGCTAGAAAAGGTGATCGGAACACAAAATCTTATTCAAACATTTAGAGGTAGGACAACAACACCAAATTTCAGTTTTGAGGTGGACAGGTCACAACTAACCGTTAATCGTGCACAAATAGAGGTAGATGCAGGATTTGAGAATCCTGGACAGATTATATTATTTGAAGCAAAAATTGGTGTTCCTACCTCCTTTGCAATACGCCAACTCTACTATCCGTTTAGAACGGCATATCAAAGTGGAAAAATAGTAAGGAATTTCTTTTTCTGTCTTAAGAAAGCCGTAGAGAGAAGGTTGTATTTATTTTGGGAGTACGAATTCGATCCGTATGATAGTTTCGAATCCATTAAACTAGTTCAATGCAAACAGTACCAAATAAAGATATCAAAAAGAGCGTCAGTTAAGGAATATCAAAATGTTAGACCAATAGAGAATAAAAAAGAAATCCCGCAAGCCAATGATGTGAACAAAATTAGTGAATTTCCACTTAGAATTTTCGAAGGATATGATACTGCAGACAAAATAAAACATGCATTTGGTTTCGTTAACCGCCAGAGTTCTTACTATAGACATGCGTCAGAAATTCTAGGACTGGTTTCAAGAGATCAGAACGGCAGATACAAACTTTCCGATAGAGGAGAAGCCTACCTTAGCCTTTCTTCACAACGAAAGTCCCAGTATATTTGCAAACTGCTTCTTGAGTTCCCCATAGTTAACCAAGTTTTTTTAGATATTTCAATAGAACCTGGCAAGGTCATCAACAGACAACACATCGTAGACTTGTTAAAGAAAAACTCACACCTGACTGGTTCAACTCTTGGAAGGCGAGCACAGACTATAGTTTCTTGGTTCAGATGGATTAGAAATAATCTCGGAATAGTTGATGTCAATAAGAATGGCGACATTAGAATTTCTAAGCATACTATGCTAATGTAGTTTGTTCACGGCTGTCCATTCTTTTGCTCTTTTACGAGGTAGCATAACTCGCGAATAGAGCCACAGTTCAAATCTTTAGTATCATTGATAGCAATATATCAATTTGCTAGATGCTGAATGTAACAGATTTGCATCTGCTATTTTCTAATAACGTGGTTGCAATACCCCCTCAATTTGATGATCTGATTTTGGGTTTGCGCATAGCAATGACTTCTGCTAAAGTGAGGGTAAAGAAAACAGCAGCAGGACAACTCGATCTCTTAGATGCGTTGAGGCTGTGTCCTAAACATTATCGATTCGAATGATATGCAGCAACATATTATTATCGTTTAATATTGCTCCGAGACAAAACCATTTCGATATAGACTCTTGTCCTATATTAGTGAAGAGTCTGCTAATTCCTTCATAACCGCTTTTTTAATATCATAGTATTTATCTTTGGTAATTAGCCATTTTCTCCACACTGTTTTAATTTTGCATTTATTGAGGGCATTTATACAAAGCCACCATCTATTGTCTGTAATCCCTGTTTTACTTATCTTATGAATCATGGTGACCATTCTTTTCCAATACATTTCGCACATTTCTTCGTTGGCAATCTTGAGTTCTTCGAAGATCTGCTCTATTTTAGAATAAGAATATTCAAATGTTTCATTTCCAGATTCTAGATGTTGTTTTAGAAGGGGAAAATACTCTTTCTTAATGTATTCCACAAAAGAGTATCGACCTTCCTTTTTACTGCTTAATAATAGATTATGTAAGATAATAAGACATTCTAATATGATATGTTTGTTGTTGGTGGTTTTTATCTGATTATTTAAAAAATCTAAAAATTTCGTATTCTTATACATCTTAAACTCCATAGAAACTTTGTTAAAGTTTTGCAGGTATGTGAACTGTAACTCATCTCCTTCAGCGAAGCAACTATATTCTTCTACTAAATCCCAAATCTTTTTTGTTTCTCCTTTAGTCGGATCTCTTATTGGCGAGTCGTATGGCGAGGTTGTGGCCGGAAGGTGACTAGCAATTACATGTTCACTCAGAATTTTTTTCTTATTTTCGATAATCCCAATTATTATGCTCATATTTATGGTCTTATGCTTTAGCACATATTGGTCTCTTTCTCCTTCATTGATCATAGTTACATCTTCCAGGTCTACTGGACCTGCGCACATACGATTAATATGATGCAGCAAATCATTTGTTATCGCTATAAAATCATAGTTGTCTTTCAATGCTCTGACAATATTTGCAGTTATAACGCTACTTATTTCTTCGACAGAAGGGCCTCTCATGAAAAATATTTTTTCCAGATGATTTGTACTTTGCACCTCTTTTAGAGATCCTATCTCTTTCTTAATTTCATAATCCAGATTTTTGAACGGATATAACACCAAAAGGTCTTTGGTGATTTTCCTTATGTGTGCATTCGACAGTAGGATGTATTCCTGGCTCGCGTCTGTGCCTTTTCTTGCTTGAATTGACAAGAATAATTTTACGCTTTCTATTATTTGTGATTTGGATAATGTATGACTTGTGGTTGATTTAATTTGATAATATCTTAATGTTGAATCATTTTGTTCTACTTCTATATCGTCTAGATGTTCGCAAGTAATTCCTTTTATTGGTTGTGTCCCTCGCAGCATTTCTGATGATAAATATGCAATGAACTTTTTTTGGTAGTCTAATCCGCGGAATGCAGATTCACCACCCCGCTGGGAGTTAGACTCATGAGTCATGCTTTGTTAAAGGATTCTTTACTTTTCTTATACTCATCCGCTACCCATTGATGTAAGTAAAGATCAGCGCCCTGTGTTCTCAGAGCAATAAGGCTCACCAACAAATTGTAATTATTTATCACAAAATCTTGCCAAATAACGACCAATTTGGTCGACGTGTTTTCGTATTCTTTCCATATGTCGTTAAGTAACAATAGGCATTTTCTACAGGCTTTGTATATAAATTCTATTTATTTTTGTTAGAAGTCTGAAGTGTCTGAGGGGTTGCTGTTAAGCAACTCCCTTAGTTTCCATATCAGATCCTTCGCACGGTTCAGATTCTCTTCGATAGAATTCTGGAATTTGATCGATTTGTCGATATTTGTGTTGATATATGTTCTCATTTGAGTTAGGCAATTTCTGGCTTCTTGTGCGTCTTTTATAGTCCTGTCGATGTGGTTAATGGATTGTTGGAAGTTAGGTCCGTTTATGAACGCCATCACTAAGATTCAGTCGTTGATTGCGTAGTTCCGCCAAGTCTTCTTTGGTCGGATAATTGCCGTGGTTCTGTCGATATTTATGACACTTGCCACAAACCCATGTTCCTTCTTTGTAGGGATTACGATACCAGTGAGGGTATGGAGTGCCATTTTTAGTTCTTTTAGTATATGTGTGGCTAGAGGCACAATCAACACACCTTCTCATTAGATTAGATTTCTTTTAATGTACTGACAATAATCAAGCAGCCTCCGTAGGGTTTGCATGAATCTTTCTGATGGCATTACACGCTTCCAAATATGGGCACGTCTTACACAACCATTTTCGTTCATTGTCGTCGTAGACACCTTTTAGAAGAGAGGGATCTCCCAAGTCAATAGCATGTTGGAAAGACCTCGCTTCTTCTACAAGTTTCCCCAAATGCTCCTTACGTTGGAGTTCATTCATACGAATTGGAAATATCAAATATTTTGAAGCATTGTTCATCTGATAAATAACCGCCCCTTCCTCAGAATCCACCATTGACATGTAATACCTTAATTGTTGCTCATCCCACCTGTTCGGTTTCAACATGATATTCGACTTGGTTGTCTTAACGTCTATTACGGTATGTAGAAGTTTGTCATAGATGTCAATTGTTCCTTTTACATTTTCATACTGTATCTGCATTTCTAACTTGAATCTGTTTGGAAACATCATGAAGAGTCTTCCTATAACATCGTGGGCCGCCTGACCCGAAACATAATTGTACAATACTTCATCAGTCATTGGAATCGGGTCGACAATTTTGAAAATTTTTTGTCTTTGGCACAAAGTCAGGTCCTTCACCGCCACTGTTCCGCTCTTTGATTTCATTTGCTCACGTGCTTCTTTCATAAGAGTTATGTAATCTTCCATTCTCTAGTCATCCCCATTATTCGATTCTGTGTTAGTTTTGCTTTCAAGTCTTGAGGATTGTTTTTCCGTGTCTTTCATTCGCACCGGCGCACTCGCCATATTTACTTGCGGGCGTACGCAAATTGTTTTTTTTGCAGACAAATTCATGTCATAAGTCATAATGAAGAAAAGCTTATAGTGAAATCCGCAGAAGTTTTGATTGTATCAACATTTTCTATGATACTGCAAATACTATTAGTGAAACTGTTCTCACATTTTGTGAGACTTGCTTATATACAAAAAAATGTTTAAACTTTGCGAATTGGTGATGGAGGAACCTCAATCTACTTTAAGTCTTTCACAAAGAGCCTACGTTATTGTCAAATCACTAAGAGGGGCCAGTCGCTGGTTGCTTAGATTGGTTATAGGAGTATTATTTTTTAATATTTTAAGCATGATCGCTTGGCTCAATGCAACGTCTATAGCAACACAAAATCTGGTCTTCGTATCTTTAGTTATATCAATAGCGATATCTGCTTACGTCTTCGGCTGGTTTGTAATTAAGGCTCCTCATGCATACAGAAAACTTCAAGAATGGGACGAAGACTATTTGGAGAGCGCCTATATTCTTATTTTTGATACCACGATACCAAAAGGTAGTTCGACAGGCGAAAAAGTATTCAATCTATCCAAACTCGTATTTCCTGAATTGAGATCTGATCTCTACATATCACCTTTAGATAAGCCTACTTTTCCATCATTCGTGAAGGCGCTACTTTCAAAAAGGAAGATAACCCGAAATACTATTCATGCAGATATCTCGGAAAGTCTGAATTATACAATAGATTCGTATGTTTTAGATGTTGCTTATAAAACGGATGAAGGTTACTTTATAGTTAAGGACTTCAAAGATAAAATTGTAACACCAGAAGATCTCAGACAACTAACAAGAATAGCGAAGGAAAAGTTTACTCGCATTTTTCGAGTAATATGTGTTGCCCAAGCCTACGATGAATCCTTCATGGATAAGGTGAGATTGGACAAACAAATGATAAAAGAGTTGAAGGCAAATTTCAAAATTGATTTAATATTGGAAGAGAAGGTAGGCTATTCTGTATTATGGATATCTTAGATTTCTTCATCGACTGATCCTAGAAATTCTTTAATAAGAGGATTTCGTAAATGGATGATGGTCTGTCTCCCTTTATCTGTTATTTTGTATATTACCCGTCCTTTAGTTACATGACTCATATCCACTTCTTGTATTCTCTCTAGGTTACATAGTTCTTCAAGCAATAATTTGAAACAACTTGCTTCCTGAGTATGACCAGGAACAGCGTGAAATTGTATATTATGTGCATTTGATCCTTCATCTTTATTGTATGAATAAGACAAGATTCTAATTTTGATTTCTTGCTGACTAAGATTTCTCTGCCTTACCAATTATAACGTGCTTCTTTCATTATGGTAATACCAATAGTATTAAACTTTTTTTTATGGCAGCGTCTTCCTGTAGTACAGTTGTTACTACATGATGGTCCTCTTCCTTATCCGCCTGATGCTGTCATGATTATCACGTTGGACGGATTGGAAACAAGGAAAGAGATTTATCTGATCCTTACCTGGTTTACCTAACTAATCGATTGGAAAACGTACAATGGAATGAAATATCAAATAACGAGTTTATGGCGTCTGCTACTAGTCAGGACAATTATATTCGCGTTATCTGGGAACGACGGTTCTTGGGTGATGTAAGAGCAAGAAAATGTACTATTCGTTCCCAAGAACAATGGAAGTCAACGATAGAAAAGGCCTTTCTTCCGAAATACAAAGACGGAAAGACTTGGGAAGATCTTACTGCCAGAAACTTTGCCTTAGATGAATATTCTTTACAAGCACCTTCAGAGGTGAAATCTAGTTAAATAGAATCCTTGTACAGGCTAAGGAGATCAAGTTAACATGAGTCTATCACACTGGGTTCGGTAAAAGACTAGTAGTGGATGGCGTCAATCGTGCTATTGGCCTTCAGTTGAAGGTAAACAAAAACGAACAACTCCCAGAAGTAAGATTGATAGAATGCTATGGTACCAATGTCGTTGAGATGTTTAAAGCGGATTTCGTACATCTTTAACTCATATTATCGCGATGTAACAAACTACTTATTATTACGATTCCTGTTGTTGTTGCGGATTGGTATTAAGAAGAATAAAGGAACAGTAAGAAATATGGATTCCCCTCTTTTCATTTTAGATCAACTAACTGTAGTTGGTTGAGACGGACTAGATCCTCCGCTGCCACTGCTTCCACTACCACTTCCTCCTCCACCATTATTGCTACTGCCTGGTGGACTTGGATTATTGCTTGGTGGTGGATTATTACTAGTTGATGGCGTTGACGGACAAGTTGCACTAGCATCTATTACTGATCCGTCAGAACATGTTTTTGTTGTCGGCGACGTTGGCGGTGGTGTTAATGTTTGTGTGCATGATGGATCGTTTGGATTCTTTGTACACACTACTGCTGGTGGAGTTCCTGTGCAATTATTTACACATATTGATCCTGTACCCGAACCTCCTGCTGATGGAATTGATGTGTTGCTAGGTTGTATTGATGCTGATGATGCTAATGATGTTGTCGTATTGACATAAGGGCATGTCGTATTGTCTTTGCAGGTCGATGGTGGTGGCGGTGGTGTCACACCATGTTCATTTGCATCACCTATGTCGCAGTCCTTCGTTTTGAGATTTTTGTCAAGATCTGTTTTGGCATCAGCATCTGGACGTTCACACGGTTTTTGTGCTTCGCATTTCCCGGTAATCGGATTGTATACTTGACCTGGCTGACAGTTATCTGGGACACACTTGTGCGTTATGCAGTCGATGTGAAAGCCTTTAGGTGGTGGACAATATG
>DAOM01000241.1:455-2978 GCA_002501855.1 Candidatus Nitrosopolaris nunavutensis | reverse complement strand
ACATTATAAGTCTTCCATTAGTATAGCTTGCTAATACGCATTACCATATGCATTACCTTAATATATAAGTTGATACTAAACGATATGGTAATGAAACAGGTAATGCTACTACTTTGGAAAAGTGTAGACACTATCGTAGCAAAAATGTCTTATGAGCAGATCAATTACTCAATGCTCGCCACAAGATCTAGTGGTGAACCTGCTTTTGTCTTGTCTAAACATTACAGGATACCAAAATGGGTGCCGCAATCTAAATGAGTCTTGAGCATTTATCTTCAACTCTAGCTACACTCGGTGGCGGCTTCTTTGGAGGTCTTTTTTTAGGATATGAAATGAAAAAGGTGGTAAAATTAGTGGCAGTAGTAGTAGGCCTATTTTTTGCTGGATTGGCCTACCTTCAGTATCAGCAAATAGTCTATATTAACTGGAATAAACTTCAAGCAACATCACAAAATGCAGTTACAAGGAGGCAAAATCCCATGATTGACGAGGACGGAGTCTATGAAGCCTTAAGGCAAATTAGTGAATCTTATTTCCCTTATACACTTGATCCCATGGACACTAATGAAAAGATTCGAGCAAAACTAGTGGGATTATCGAGATCTGGTGGTCTAGAACCTATTACAGTAACCCAAAACTTTGGAGAGGGGAACGAGGAAAAAACTGTCAGATTGTTCGACTTTGAGAATCCAGAAAACAATGACTTTCTGGTCACCAATCAATTTCAACTAGAAGGTCTGAAGGAGCCGATATTTCCTGATATCGTTATTTTCGTAAATGGCATTCCTCTTGTGATAATAGAATGCAAATCTCCATTTATTGCAAAACCTATTGAACAAGCAATAGAAAAGAACTTTCAACGATACCAGAGCAGGGGCTCAGGTTATGACAAACTCATATTTTATAATCATTTTCTAGTCGCAACATGTGGCATACTCGCAAGACATGGAACCATAGGTTCTGACGCGAATCATTATGCCAGATGGTCCGAGGCCTATCCAATGACTGAAGAAGAAATTGAGAAAACATGCAATACTAAAGCAAGAGAGCAAGAAATTCTAATTGCTGGAATGCTAACAAAATCTCATCTTCTGGATTTGCTGAAAAATTATGTGATATATGAAGTTGTAAACAATAGGAGAATAAAGAAAATAGCAAAACACCAGCAGTTTAGAGCAGTAACAAAGTCTGTAAATAGACTAAATCTTGAAGAAAATATTTCTGATAAAGGTGGTATTATATGGCATACTCAAGGTTCAGGTAAATCTCTTTCAATGCTTTGGCTTACAACACAACTAATGTACAAGTTCGGAAACCCACCTATTGTAATAGTTACAGACCGAAAACAACTAGACGAGCAAATCCATACTACGTTTAAGGAGTGTGGATTTCCAGACCCCCAAAGAGCTGGGAGTATGAAAAATTTAGAATCACTTCTGAGAAATCCTAGAGGCAAAACGATAATGACTACCATCCAAAAGTTTGGTAGTAAGGAAAACCATATTCATACAGATGAAAATGTCATTGCACTTGTAGACGAGGCACATCGTACTCAGTACAAGTTTAATGCAGAAGCAATGCGGTCCGCTATGCCAAATGCAGTATTTTTTGCATTTACGGGAACACCAATAGACAAGAAAAACCGGAGTACTTACAATGTCTTTGGTCCTATGCTTGATAAATATACCTTTGAGGAATCGAAGGCCGACGGCGCAACTCTGAGAATTCTCTATGAAGAAAGAATGCCGGAGCTATATGTTGAAGGAGCTGATACCATAGACCAAATATTTGAACGGGTTTTTGCAGATCTAGACATTAATATCAAAAATAAGATCAAAAAACAGTATGTAAGTAAGGGCAAGATTGCTGAGGCTCCTTCAAGGCTAAGAAAGATATGTTTTGATCTCATTGAGCATTATACTAAACGAATACAACCTAATGGTTACAAAGCAATGCTAGTTGCTCCTTCAAGGGAAGCTGCAGTTACCTACAAAAGGGAACTGGACAAACTAAATGCACCTCCATCAAAAATTATCATGACTTCTCATCTGGGTGAGAAAGGAAAAGATGGGGGCAGCTGGGATGAATATAACTTAACTTCAGAACAGCGAGAGAAGGAATCTGAGTGGTTCAAGGATCCAAACGACCCTACACAGATTCTAATTGTAGTTGACATGCTCCTGGTAGGGTACGATGTCCCAATAGTACAGGTAATGTATTTGGATAATGGATTAAGAGAACATAATTTACTTCAGGCAATTGCTAGAGTAAATAGACCATATGATGAAACAAAAGACTTTGGTCTCATAGTGGATTATTGCGGAATTACAAAGGAGCTACAAAAAGCACTCGCGGTTTTTGAAGAAGAAGATATCAAAGGAGCACTTGAACCTGCAGAAAAAGAACTTGAGGAACTAAGACTCAGACACCTAGATGTCATGTCATTTTTTAAGGATTTAGATAGAGAAGATGATGATGCCGTAATAGAAAAATTTGAGCGGGTCTCATAGTGGATTATTGCGG
>DAOM01000241.1:0-224 GCA_002501855.1 Candidatus Nitrosopolaris nunavutensis | reverse complement strand
TGCCGTAATAGAAAAATTTGAGCCAGTTAACGTTAGAGATGAATTCGAATATGCCTTCAAGACATTTTCAAAGTCATTGGAAGCAATTCTTCCACAAAAAGAGGCAGGTCCATATATCGATGATTACAGGTATGTCGGTAAAAAAAGGTTCCTGATCAGAAACGCATATGGAGTAGTAGGCCCGAGTCTAAGAGAATACGGTAAAAAGGCACAGAAGTTAATCG
>DAOM01000364.1 GCA_002501855.1 Candidatus Nitrosopolaris nunavutensis | reverse complement strand
TACAAATGCATGAAATGCCAGAACATACCGTTAATGAACAACATGCTTACAGTTGACCATATCATACCAAGACATCACGGAGTAGACAGAAACAATTTCAACAATCTACAATTGTTATGTTATCGTTGTCATAGAATAAAGAATTTTTGTGAATGAATAAAGCATAAATTCGGTCTATAATGTATTATGCAAGTTGACAGTGCGAATTACATGGCAAGGAGAACCTGTCGGCTATGTGTTAGTCGAGTGGATAGGGCTTGTCGAATCAAATCTTTGTGGGGATCATCATATGGATTCGGGTGAGGATTACCACAAGGAATTATTCACAATAGATTCTGCCAGCATCATACATGAATATATCGAGAAAGGTGATCCTGAGTTTAGAAATGTAACCCAGATGAGATTTGAGATTAAGGATGGATTCTTTAGATATGAAGCCAGAGATAACTCAGGAGATGTGGTAAAATCGTTTATGACCGCATTATCATATATACATACTATCGAAACTAGGAAAGATGAGCCATCAAGAGAACCAGGAATGCCAATGCATAAGCTTTCCAAGGAAGAAAAGCGAAAGGCTAGATAAATGAGTAGACGAATGCGAGTCAGATGACACACGCAGAGCGTGGATAGGTTATATCATAAGAGGAATGTCACCTAATCTATGTAGTCATAGTTCGTACTAGTATGACTCGACAGATGATATTTTCAAATCATATGGTCGGATATCATTTCAATTTGATGAACACTTATCAGAAACGTACAAAACACATATCCGAATCAGAAACCTTCACCAACTGGTTGGAACCCTCAGCCAGCTGCTGCGATGGCATCAACATGAAAAGTTCCTCAGTAGTAGCTTTATCTATCAACGCAGAGGAATTTGTTACAATAATGAACTGAATATTCTCATTTTCTTCCCTTACTATAGATCTAATGTAATCTAGTAACCTTGATTGTAATTGAGGTGGAAGACGTAGGCCTGGCATATCCATTAAAACAATGATATCTGAAATGCTTCTATCAGACCGTGGCGCTAATTTTCTTAATATCTGGTGCTCTACAAGTGGCAGAAATTCAGATATCACCTCTATCTCTCCTCTGATCAGCTTATCAATATCGACTCGGTTCGGCGAATGAGAATTACCATTGTGGCTATCTTTACTGAATATACACTTAGGAGAGTCAGTATTCCCAGCTTCGATTAAGAAATTATGAAGATGCTAGAGACTGTTACGGTGAATCATTAAAGATCAATTCTGCTAATGCTGATGCGTGGCTAAACAAGGGGATATGCTTTCATAATTTGCAAAAATATGAAGAAGCTATAACGTGTTTTAATAAGGCCTTGGAAATTGATCCTATTCTTGCTAAAGCAAGGCATGCCAAAAATCTAGCTCTTGATAAACTAGGCGCAAGCGATGAACAAAAATAATTTGACAATGCGAAGGAGTTGGGATTCGAAATATAGATTCAATATATGACGCACGCATCCAATATTTCATCCAATATATTCGACGTAGAATACAGTCATATTTTAATTCTGAATTCTATGTTTCTAAAAAAAAAGTTCTAAGATTTACCCAGAAATTCCATCAAAGGTTGAATATCGTTTAACACTTCGAGCAAAAGAACTAAGAGTAATATTTAAAGAATTAGGAACATGGGCTAGCCGGTGGAAAGTACCCGGGATTACAACCAAAACAAAATCCACAGCTGTTGCCAGATCAGCTGGCTAAGAGCCATTCTCTGTCACTTTTCGTTTATTAAATTGCGAGCCTTGCTTTACTTCCAAGTCAACTGCATCTGATATGTTCTGCTCTGTCTATTGCTGCTACCTTCCTGTTTGGACACCGGTACTAATCTTTATTTTGGAATTCCATCTGCGAACCCAATTCCCTAATGAGCTTAGAACAATCCCAAGTCCTTTCGCACGGGATGTTAGACTGTATTCTACTCTTGGAGGGATTTCGGGGTAAATTTTCTTGGTTACAAGACCCTCACGTTCAAGTTCTAACAATCTATCTGCTAGCACCGTACTACTAATCCCAGATATCACTCTCTTCAATTCATTAAACCGTATACTTTCCTTGGCGTTCAAATTCTTTAATATCAGTAAAGACCATCGCTTACCTAGTAGTTTCCATGCATCAGATACTTCCTGGCACTCAACATTATTGTCGTTATTATCATTACTATCATTCATATGTTTGCTAGTTTCTCTACCAAATGCTGATTCCATAGTTATTCGTCACCTTCATCATGATTGTATTGTAATGTAATAATTAAATATAGTAGTCATTTCTTACTGAGTTAGTAAGATTCGTGCTATCCAGTTAGTTAGAAATTACTACTGGATTTAAATAAATTCAGTTCTGTAGTGTCTTTCAATATCGAATGACGGATAACAAATTCCAAAGGGTGATTATTCAAAATATCATATAATAGTCCTAAAGCATGTTGTCATGAGCCATTAAATTGGCCCAGCGTTACCGACGGTGCACAGACAACAGCTGCCAAAATAAAGACATCAAATCAAGAACAATATGATAATAATCCTCCACAATTGAATAAAGTTCTAGTAGTTGGCCTGGGTCAGCTTGGACTGCCTGTAGCAAAATATGTCAAAGAAAGAGGTTTTGATACTTATGGGTATGATATAAGTCCAAAAGCTGTGGAGATGGCGCAGAAGACAGCGGCGATTGGAAAAGCAATTGATTTTGGTGAATTTGATGTCTTTATCTTATGTGTCTCCACTCATAAACCAGATGATATGTTTTCTCCTCAAATAGATGGGTTATTATCGGTAGTTGAAAAGATTTCAAAAGAAGCAAAGAGTGGAGCTTTAGTTTCAATAGAAAGTACAATTCCAAAAGGAATATCAAAGAAAGTATTTGATACACTCAATCATAGAATGCATGTAGTTCATGCTCCTCATAGATGGTATTCATTGGAAGAAAAAGAGCATGGAGTAAATCAACTACGTGTTATTGGTGGTGTATGCGATTGCTGTCTCAAAGCAGGTATGCAGTTCTATGGTGGCGTTCGTGTCGATGGGCATAGCTATTCTTCATCCTCTTCACTCAAAAGCCTAGGAATTCCTATGCACCCGGTAAAAAACATAGAGATTGCTGAGCTAACCAAGGTTATTGAAAACGCACACAGATATCTACAGATAGCCTTCGCAGAAGAACTCTGCCTATATTGTCAATCAAATAACATAAACTTTCCAGAACTAAGAGACAACCCAGTGCTTTGATTTTGTCTGCTTCTTTTAATTTTTGATACAATTCAGTTTGTCTCCAAAGACTTTCAAATATTGAA
>DAOM01000098.1:3199-6570 GCA_002501855.1 Candidatus Nitrosopolaris nunavutensis | reverse complement strand
ACTATATACGCAATTAAACCAATTGCTACTAGTAATGGAAAAATCCGTAATATGCCGCCTAGCGATGTATAGTCAAAAAATGCATTAACTGGTACTTGAGAGTTGTTGCTAATACTATTAGGGTGAGTCTGTTGTGGCTGCTGTTGATTTGTTGGTGGGGCTGGTATATCCAGCATAATCTGAACAGGATAGAGCAAAGATACAAGTGAATTATTATCTTTATTTTCGAGAGCAGTTGCCCTCACCATAATAGTATATTGACCTGGGCTTATCATACGGCTATTGTTTTCATCATTTTCTACCTGAAGCGCGATCTGTGAATTGGCTGTTGAATTTTTCTCCATGTCAATTCTTTGAGGCTGTGCTGTATAATTTATCCCAACAGTTCCAGATTCACCCATTCCTACAAATGATAATCCAACTTCATTAAGCAATAAAGATCGGGACGTAGAAGGAGAACTAGCCTCAAGAGCAGTTTTGTTATTATTATCTGTCTGCAGTGCAACATCTAGTATCTTAGGTTCGTTTCTTTTAAGTACTAACAGCGTATTAGTGTTGCTATTATTATTGTTGATATTATAATGTCCTGGTACTTGTATAGTGAGTGGAACTGGAATCGTCGTATCAAGGTATGCTATTTTGTTTGATGTCCATTCTGTAAACCATACCTTTTTTCCATCTCCAGATATTGCAGTAAAGAGTGCGGTTGAAAGTGGTCCAGTAGGAATATCGTATTCAGTCATTTGCCCTGAATCAACATTAATTTTGGCTATTCTATTTCCACCATGTTCTGGAAAGTAAATGGCTTTCCCTAATTTATCTGCGACAATTTGACCTGGCAGAGTTGTCGGATATACCTGGGAAGGAGATGTCCAATATGACAAATAGGATTGTAATAAGAGATTGGGCCCAGCATCTGTTGAGATTATTCTACTTGATCCATGATCTGATACATACATTCTTTGTTGTGAACCTGCTTTATAATCTACCACTGCGATACCAAACGGAGAGAATGTTTCTGATTTTGCAAGTGTAAATGGGGACATTCCCATTGTGCTGCTATTAGGAACAAGTGCCCAAGGCTCAACACGCAATACGCTACTTGAATATGAGAGGGTCACCCAGAGCACGCCTTTGCTGTCAAAAGTAAGGAACGTAGGTCCATTGTCTTGATTATTCAGAATTCCATTATTATTGCTACTACTAAAGCTACCAATAACTGGATATTCTATAATTTTGTTTGATTGAATATCAAGGTTTGCTATCCTATTTCCAGTAATTTCTGCAAACCATACACTTTTACCATCTGGAGATAGGACAATTCCCATAGGTCCTGCCTTCGGGGTTGGTACACTGACAAGTTGGATGTCCCCACTTTTGACGTCTAATTTGCCAATTGAGTTAGTTCTGGCATCAGTAAACCAAACCACATTATTGTCGTTATCAAAGATGAGTTGACCTCCTGCCAGATTTATTATAGCGTTATCTACGATAGTTTTTCCTGATACACTATATTGTGTGAACTTCAGGGTTATCGGTTCTAGCCTTACTATTGTACTACTGTTGAATGTCGAATGATAAAACCAAGCATTTCCAAGTGTATCAGTCGTAATCCCTTTTAAGTAGTAGTAGTAGTAGTAATTGCAAGGATTTGATCTGTGGTTGTGAGTATTTTATTTTGGCTTGCCTTGATCAACAGGATACTTCTTTATTCCTTTTATAATCCTGATTATTCTATCTTGTTCTTCCTCTCTTCTAAGTTGGAATTGCCCTCAGCCTTTCCTTATCTCTTTTATTAGTTGGTGACCTTCGTAATGCCATACCGCAACAGGACAGAACACACCATCATAGCAATAATAAACTTCACATCGTATGCAGTATTTCTTACCCTTCGTAAACCTATAGTCGAATCTATTGGTTTTCCTCTAGAGGCAGACTGAATGAAAATGTGGCTCCCCTGCCATCCGGGTTATTTTCGCCCCAGATTTTACCACCGTGAGCATTTATGATACCCTTCGATATGAACAAGCCTAATCCAGTTCCTTTATAAGATTTTGATGCAAATTTTGTGAATAATCGTGGTAATATACTCGAGTCTATTCCTTGACCAGAGTCCTTTACACTAACGATAATTGCTTTATTGTTGTTGTTATTACTACTCTTGTCTTTTTCGACACTAATTAGTATAGTTCCTTCTGCAGTGAATTTGACAGCATTAGTTAAGAGATTTGAAACTACCTGCGATATTCTTCCTTTATCTGCTTGTATTAAAATATCCCTATGAGGATTGTAGGACAGCCTTATGTTTTCGTTCTTAAGGAAGTCTCTGCCTAATGTTATATCATGCATAGCGTTTATCACTACGTCATTTAAATTAAAGTCTTCTTTGTTTAGTTCTAGTGATCTGCCTTCAATTTTTGTAACATCCAGAATATCATTTGTAAGCCTCTGTAATCTTTTTGCATTCCTAATAGTGACTTCTAACATTTCCTGTTGTTTGACATCCTTTATTTGAGATCGAAGCATTTCTGTTAAACTGATTATTGGTTGTATAGGAGTGCGTAATTCATGAGCTGCTATATTAATAAATTCCTGCTGCATTATATCTTGATTTTTCAATCGTTCATACAATTCAGTTTGTTTCCATAAGTTCTCAAATATTGATACGTATGATAAAACGCCTGGTCTGCTATTAGAGTAAGTTGATAATCCTATTGCTTCATCGAAAGTTCGCTTTGAATCATCTCTTAATTCCATAACCAATGAGACTTTTCTGTCAACTACCAGGATCGTTGCTTTAGTATCTGACATTTTTTCAATATATCTAATATTAATACATTCAGCATAATTTTCTTTCAAGTGTCGTACTATATCTTCATTTGATTTATGTGAAGGCATCAATATTCTAACTTTTACATTACGCTCTCTTGCTGCTTCTTCTGAAAATAGTATTACTCCCATATTCTTTTGTCTAATGAAGGCATCAGTAGTAGGAAACATTATGATTATTTCCTTTTCAGCCTTTTTTACAAGATTTAAGTATAGATCCTTTGCTCTAGATGACACTGGAATAACTTCTACATCTGCCCACTCCGCACCTACCTCAATATCTCGTATTCTATCTTCAGCATCAATTCCATTTTTCCANNTTGATGAACTCTTGCTGCATTTTATCGTGAATTTTTAGTTCTTCATTTAATTTACGCTCTTTCCATAGCAGTTCAAATACAGATCTCAGTGAATCAACTCCAACTCTGTTATTTGAATAGACAGTAAAACCAATTGCTTCTGAAAACTTTTCGGCTTTGGGTTCTTTGAGTTCTGCTCTTAAGAACTTTTCACTATCGATTATGTACATACCATATAAGCTG
>DAOM01000098.1:2330-2900 GCA_002501855.1 Candidatus Nitrosopolaris nunavutensis | reverse complement strand
AGATTTTCTTGAGAATTTCTGAGTTCTCGTCAGACAAAGGACAGATTATCTTTACGGTTGCGCCCTTTTGTGATGCCTCAATGATATTAGCAATAAATCCCAGGCGGTCGACCCTCACCATTGCCCTGGCATTGGGAAGAAGGATTAGAGCCTCCTTCCTTACAGATTTTGCTAACTTGAGAAGAATCTGGCTTACTACTTCACGATCCCGATCTGTAAAGACTTCAAAATATTCCGGTGTTGTACCTTCTTCAAATTGTCTAATCTTCTCTTCCGCTGAAGTTGACTTTTTCCATAGGGTTTCAAAAAGATATTGTTGTTGTTCTACTACGTCCTTTACGTTGCTATAGATAACCTCTGGTACGGGTTGTGCCTCCCTCAAAGTTGATGTAGCTACATATTCAGTTTCACTTACCGCGAAGTTAGCTTTAACTCCGTCTAAATGACGAAGCTCATCTATATTTTTTACTAGCTCTTTACAATAACGAGCATTTTCCTTAGTAATCTCGGTAATCTGTCTTACTTTGACACCTCTATTTTTAAGGTTATCTAGAGCTCTCTCGTATTCGG
>DAOM01000098.1:0-2078 GCA_002501855.1 Candidatus Nitrosopolaris nunavutensis | reverse complement strand
ATCTAGAGCTCTCTCGTATTCGGCCCCCATGGTAACAGGTAGGGTCGGATAAGGCGAACACGCACTAATCCCGCTTCTTGCGTTGGATAGGAATCGGAATATGGTATTAGTCGTATTCTCAACACCATCTAAGACTTCTGTCTTCTCGGTATGCTTAATCGGTGAGGATGGTGCCGTAGTTACCAATGACAAAATGTCAAGCCACCCCTATTTAAGAAATTTCTAAAACTTAGGTCGTCGTTTACTATACTGCCCAAGCCACGCGAAGAGATCCCATATCAAATTTAGATTGCTAACTCGTTTGATCGGAGGTGATATACCTTAACTTGACACATCCGATGCATAAATAGAAAAGTTTTAATTTTATGATATATGAAAACCCTTAAGAAAGGTATTACCTACGCTTAAATAAGCTAGCAGACAAATATGTTTTCTGAGCTCACCCCAATCGTTAGTTATTGCATTGGGAGGAAATGCCTTACTGCGAGGTGGACAAAGTGGAAGCTTTGAAGAACAGCATGCAAATTTTCAACCTGCTGCAAGTAAAATAGCAGATTTAGTCCAAAAAGACTACAAGGTAGTAGTAACTCATGGAAATGGACCACAAATAGGATATATTCTTTTGAAAAACGAGATCGCCAAGAAGTATGCACCCCCTTTTCCGATTGATGCATGTGGAGCGCAAACCCAAGGTTGGATAGGCTATATGATTCAACAATCGTTAAAAAATATATTGAATGCAAGAGGGTTGGAAAAGGAAGTTATTACGTTGATAACTAGAGTTAAGGTTGATAAGAATGATCCCGCCTTTCAAAATCCAACAAAGCCTATTGGTCCATTTTTCAATAAAGATCAAGTTGCCTCGATAATGCATGAACAACCTGATTGGATTATAAAGGAATACGAGGGTAAAGGATTCAGGCGAGTAGTGCCATCTCCGATGCCCCTTCAGATCATTGAATCGAAGGCAATTCGTACAATGGTCGATGTTGGATTCCTAGTCATCGCATGTGGTGGTGGGGGTATACCAGTCATAGAGAAGAATGGAGTTTCAACTGGGATAGATGCAGTAATAGATAAGGACCTTGCAAGTGAAAGATTAGCAACACTCATTGGTGCAACAAAGTTAATTCTTTTAACAGATGTAGATGGTCTGTACGACAACTATGGTAAGAGTAACCAACAGCTTGTTTCAAAGATAAGACTCAATGAAATCAATAAACTTAAGATAGCAGATTTAGCAGAGGGTGATATGGGTCCAAAAGTTCGGGCCTCTTTAACATTTATAGAAAATGGCGGGAAAGAGGCTGTAATTGGAAATTTGAAAAGACTTTCCGAGTCATTAGACGGTACTGCTGGAACTCACATTGTACCATAACGATTCGTTACGCTATAGCTTCTTCGTACTTCTTTAGACTTTCAAGAGCAAGACCCTTATTCCTACAACCATCCACATAGTTAGGATGTATCTCTCTCGCTTTATCATAGCATGCAATAGCCTCTTCGTACCTCTGTAAATTAGCGAGACCAACACCTTTGTCATTCCAACCATTCTCATTCTTGGTGTAAAAGAATTTAACGTAGAAAAAGCAATTGGATTCGAAGCTAGGCCATACAGAGCTAAAATTGCAAGGATGAGACTAAAAAAAAGAACATCTTGACAACAGGATCTCCATAGTTCAGAAAGATAGGTACAAAGCCGATTTGATTAAGGCAGATGTTATCTTTCATTTGCATAATGAAGTTGAAGCCGATATGAAAATGCTATACAACCAGAAAATAAGAAAAGGTTCCAAATTAATTAAACACGATTTACCGCTCATAGGATACCTGCCTGACAAGGTAGATTATCCTTTTTATAGAATGACATTTCCGCTCAGAAGAGCGAAAAGTAAGAAACGATGGGCATCGGTAGTGTTAGGGAAGAAAAATGCCTTGGTCAGTGATGAAAATTATATAATATATCCAAATATGAATTTCGTCATCCGTTTAATGAAATTGAGATAAATACTTCAATCATTCATTTTTTTCGTCAGAGAATCTACCAAGAATTTTCGAGGATAATTCTCCATATTCGT
>DAOM01000165.1:4512-4899 GCA_002501855.1 Candidatus Nitrosopolaris nunavutensis | reverse complement strand
GAATTTTGCATTATTGTAACGAGCAGTATAGTGTTAAGCTATGTTAGTGACACAGCGAATCAAGCATATGAATGTCTGCATTCGTGCTCCTGCTTTGTATTGAACCATAATGTCTAGAATATAACTAATTTTTCAGTATCCCAAGAAGTCATTGTATCAAATTAGCGGATAAGACAATCATACTGCATTTTCCATAACAGATGACTACTCATCGAATGAAAAACTACCGTCCACGATACCTAACTTGTTGGCGCGGCGACATGCAATGTCGGCGCCTGACTTATCGAGACCACGTCTTAGTAGGTCTTCATGTATACCCTGCATTATTCGGTTGTCTCCTTTGTCAATAACGATGCTTATAGTAGTCTCAAAACGTAGCGCGACCTT
>DAOM01000165.1:0-4186 GCA_002501855.1 Candidatus Nitrosopolaris nunavutensis | reverse complement strand
CTTGAAATATCGCCGCGATTTGCTTCTATCTTTTCTATTATTTCGGTGAGCAGTGAAACACCTATCCCTTTGAATTTCTTCAATTATTGTATTCTATTAAAAAGTTGTAACATTCAAATATTTACAGGTTCTAAGTAGCACTACTTTGGGGACTATATATAGGCAAAATATGATTGATGTAATAAGAGACGTATTCCTAGAATTTCCTGGCTAGCTTGTGTACTCCAACCTCGAACTGGTTAAAACAATGCTGGTAGAGAATTTCTAATATCTTTAATTGTAGTTCCGAGGAATGCAATCTGTGAGTTTATCAAATATGGTTGATATATAATAGCTAAACTGGAGGAGATTACAACTCAAGATATCCAGTGTTAATGAGGCTCAGTGTTCAAATACCCCAATCCAGACAACGGCCGCACACCTACATCATCATTAGACCTAGCCAGCCTTAGTTTAGAATAGAACCCGATCTACTATCTAGGCGCTGGACATATGATATTGATATGTTGCTAACAACGAATACAAATGCCGGCACAATACCACGACAAATCGCATTTGATAAGTCAGTTCGTCGTCATCTTGGTAGTGACGTCGACAGATTGTCAGCGTTACCAGAAGGATATACGCACGTGTCTGTCATTTAGACATAGAGTGTCATGCCACGATACCATCTCACTAACGATATGTACTGCAATGATACGCTCGAGTTAAGTACATGTAACGAGAAGTCTTTTACCAAACTTGTATGAACTATTACTCGGAAATAAGATAAGATATTCTTTAATACAGAATAAATTGGTTGCAGTAACACCATTCGACTATTTGTTCCGTTAATCCCTCGAGAAAAGATTCGACCAAATTTATAGTCCCAAATCCTTTCATCTTATTCTGAATACCTTCAGACGTTAAAATACTGGATTATGAATAATAAGATACATTAGTATGACACTAAAGCCAATGTAAAGAGAGGATAAAATTAGTAATTATTATCGTATATCTAACCTAAAATATATTAAATCCAAGACCAGTAGGGCATACCTCGTATCTTGCACTGCTTCCTGATAATACTTCTTGCTTTTTCAGCAGCTTCCGCTTCATTAGAACTTTTGAGGTATTGGATGATTAGTTCCTCATACAATTTTTTTGCGCGTACCTCTGTGAATTCCTTATATTTTTTAAGCACTATCGGATTGTTGTGAATAGATGAACTACCATTTTTATCTGAAATCGGCTTGTCTGGAATACCTTTCATTTCGTTGTATTCTTTTTTACACTCGCTACATCGATGATCAAAAAAATCTGCGTGGATGGTACACCCTGTCATATTTGGAATAAGAATTATTTCCTAATCATATAACAATATTCCTGAATTAGTAGTTTGCGTTGTTGATTGCGGCAACGCGCACTTTTACTACTTGCCATCATAAATGGAAAAGCGTCAAAGTAAACCGTTCACTTATAATAGCACAGGCGATCATTTCTATATTATTGCTCAATCGTACTTTATACCTGTGTCGAGATATTATCGACCTAACCAAAAAGCAATACATATTCCGTGATATATCATACAAATCGATGCTGCCTTATACTTTTTGTCTTTAACTAGGGACAAAGATGCAAGGGTTACTCTCTTCAAAGGCATCAACAATTGTGTTTTATATTTTTTAAATCGCGCCACGCCAATGTTAATTATGGCGATGATAAACAATTTATCCTGAAAGGAAAACTATTCAGGTTAGAAATTCGACACGTAGAGGATTTCGTGACGGTGTTCTGTTAGATATTATGCCAGCTAGATGGTACATGACAAATGATATTGTCAAATCAACAAGAAGCGTAACTCAGGAAATTACTTATCCTTCAATTGTATAGAGATCTAATTTTAAGCCAATTTCTATATGATACTCTTAGATCCCTTGGGCGAAAGGTATCTATCCAATTTTCAATAAAAGCAACATTAGCTTCCGATATTGTTAAATGATTAGGTCAAGCACTCGTAGTGCGGGAATGGAGGAAATCCGGCAAGCTTCGAGCCTTAGAGGTTACGTCTTTGCCTGCACGGAAAAGTCTCAAAAAGAGTGTTTCGACCGTATGCTTTTTTCAACCAATAAACTCTATGAAGATAAGGTCTTGGGTGTTAAAAAGGGTGATCTGCTATTTTTGCTTAACATAGACAGCCATGTTCTCTACGGTGCTTTCAATGCAAAATCCGATGGTAGAATAAATATCAGTCCTGAAGCCTGGGGTGGCAAGTATCCATTTCAAGTGGAAGTGGAAAAAAATGGCGAGATCAAGTCTATGAAAAGTGCTGAAAAGATCCTTTCTAAGATGGGCATTAGTTGGAAAAAAGCCTTCGGTGAAAATAAGACAAAATTACTTTTAGATTATCTAGAGGATCCAAACGGCTTTTCTTGGAGAGGGATAGTCCCTGAGATGGAAGCAACACAAATTAATGACAAACCTCGATTGGAAGCCACAACTTTATGGGACTATCCTAGGCAAAGCTATGGTAAGACTCTTAAGGGCAATAACAAGTACGCGGGCGTCACACCAGCCTTCATCATTTATAACTTGGTGAAACGTTACACAGACCCTAATGACCTTGTAGTAGATCCCATGGCTGGCAGCGGCACAACTCTTGATGTATGCAAGGAAGAAGGTCGTATGTGTATTGCCTATGATATTGTTTCAACAAGACCAGATATTATTCAAAATGATGCAAGGAAAATCCCACTTTCCAATGAAAGCGTTGATATGATTTTCATTGATTCACCTTATGGTGATAACATAGATTATAACGATCACATGGATAATATAGGAAACATCTCATCAGAAACAGAAAGATTCTATGAAGAGCTAGAGAAAGTAATCGGTGAATCGCATCGTATCTTGAAATCAGGAAAGGTCTTAGGATGGCTTATTGGTGATCAGTGGGTAAAGAAAAGATTTACTCCTGTGGGTTTTAATGTCCATCAACGATTGTGTAAATACTTTGATACTGTAGATATAATATGTGTGGCGCGCAGAAGTCAGACTTCAAATACAGGGATATGGTACAACAGAGCGCTTCGTTTCAACTTCTATCTACGTGGTTTCAAGTATCTTTTCATAATGAGAAAGCCCCTATCAATAGAATTCAAACCATACCAACAATATAATCGAGTAATTAATTGGGCTCGATATTCGCGAGGAAAGCAACGCGATAGGACTTCTCCCTTGAAACCAGAGATATAAAGGTAACAGAATGCATTAATTACAATTTATGAGTAAATGAAAACCAAGCAAGGAATTGACATTTACAAGCATAGCTGCATGAAGTCAAAGAAATTCACAAAATGACTTCATGGAAAGTACACCAGCAAAACGTTCACTAATGAAACGTAGAACACTTGCAAAGGGTTTTTGATAATCCTACTAACTCTGGCGTCAATATTATCATGATTATTTTTGTTTCGTGTTAGCCTAATGCACTCTCATGTTTGTACTTTTGAGTCCATAGAATACTGTATATTTAGTATAATCATAGCGATGTCACTATCTACTCCCACTCCTAGTTCTATATCCATAGGTCTGCAATGACTAAATAAGCCCATTTACTATTTCCAAATTAACTAACGTCATCCTGTTACCTCGTACTTCCTTTTGCCGTAAGTTTTTTAATCAGATGAATCAAAATAGGAATAATTGTCAGAGGAGAAGGCAAAGGGACGGTTTCCCAAGATATTAGTTGGAATAGATGGCTCAGAGGAGTCAATTGACGCATCACGTTATGCTATTGCAATAGCAAAAAAATACAACTCTCAATTAATCGCTATATTCGTTCTTCATATGCACGGAATTAGATCTGTATCTTCGACTTTCATTACCGCGCCTACTTATGGAGTAGAAGGGTTTAAAGAGGAAAAAAGGGCGGCTCAGGAATGGTTAGATAGAATTCGATTAGAAGGTCATGCAGAAGGCATAGACCTCGGAACGGAAATTGTTGAAGGTTCTACATCAGTAGAGGCTACGATAGTAGACTATGCTGAACGTGAAGGTATAGATTTGATTGTTATTGGCACCCGAGGAAGAACCGGTTTTAAAAGATTATTGCTTGGAAGCGTTGCATTGGGTGTTGTAACATATTCACATTGTCCTGTAATGGTGGTAAAATAGATGGTGTACGGTCTGTCTCTTATACACATCT
>DAOM01000240.1:5546-5793 GCA_002501855.1 Candidatus Nitrosopolaris nunavutensis | reverse complement strand
CGCAATAGTTTTCGCCTCCACTCGTGAAAATCTAATCTGAGCTCCAACTGGAAGCCACTTGTCACCAAAGATGAAGATCCATCTCTAAATTTCAAAGTGCGTGAGCAATTCAGATGGTTTCAATCTATACTGAACAACATTTCGGAACAAAAGATCAAGGCGCAGATTTTATACTTTTGGATGACCTCGAATCATTCAAGATTTCTTTAGTAAACTAAGAGGTAACTCCTTTGCTTTTACGCCTAGG
>DAOM01000240.1:3846-5416 GCA_002501855.1 Candidatus Nitrosopolaris nunavutensis | reverse complement strand
TATTGGACCACTAATATATTCATAAGCCTGGTTGTGCGTTAGATATAGAATCTATAATAAAGACGCTAACTTTTTTTCCTTGCTACCAAACTTTTGGATGGTAGTCATTATTGTTTTACCTCTAGGATTTCTCTACAAAACGTACGAACGTTTAGTCTGTCTAGGCAGGAGTATCAAACTTAAATAATTGACTTCAAGATCTCTATTATTATGCCAAGAGTTATTCATTTTGAAATAGTTGCAGATAAACCCGAAAGAGCAATGAAATTCTACAAAGAAGTTTTCGGTTGGGAGTTCAATAAATGGAACGGTCCTCAAGAATACTGGTTTGTAAAAACAGGAGAAGACAGCCAGCCAGGCATAAACGGAGGACTTACTCCTAAAATGAATCAAGAGAGTGGTGATACCAGTGGCAGAGTGACAAATACGATTGATGTACCTTCTATAGATGATTTCTCTAAGAAAATTTCCACGGAAGGAGGCAAAGTTGTGAGGCCCAAAATGGCCATTCCAGGCATTGGATATTTAGCAATATGTGAGGACACGGAAGGAACTTCGTTTGGTATTATCCAAAACGACCGAAATGCCAAGTAGATGGATACAACGAGTTGCTTTACATGCGCTAGCCTCTTCGAAGAAGACAACAGCAACACCCCGCGGTATGACTTTTGGAGAAGACTGGGATTCAGTGTTACCTGGAGCTTCTAAGGAAGAAGCTAAGAAAATATTTGATTTATTTGCGAGTGAAGGTGCACTCTTTGGATTATCGCCAATCATTGTTCCACTTGTCCGGGAAGGCCCTTTAAAACCCCTTTCCATTTTCCATTTTCCAACTCGAAGACCTTGATTTTCTTTACCGTCGGTCCCCATCCGACCACGGGGAATATAGATATTAAAACGAAACTTTTTGAAACATTAAGACGCACTCGTAACTATCAAAGATACATCAATTATTTCCACAGTACAATTATCGCATTGGCAATATACTGGTTACTGGATGTATTTCAGCCCATTTATCATGCCACGTATCCAGAACGTAAGAGCCTGTAACTTTTACATGAGTACCGATTGGAGGGATATTGATATTTTGATGAAAGTTGATACAGGCAAAAAATGCGTTTGGTTGTATTACTGAATGTTGACATATTGGTTCCACAACTAGGTCACCAAATTGGCCTTGTATATTCGCCGAATTTATCAGCTTAGTAAACTGAGAATCTAGCTTTACCCTGATATGGGAATCACCGTCTGTTTCACCTCTGATACTTTCTACTACACCTGAAACAGTTATGCAGCGATTAACTACTTGTAATCTATATGATTGGTAAACATGATTCCATAAGGATTGATCACACTTTCCTGAGACTACTGCACTAGAATTATTATTAGGCGTGATGTTTTCAACACCTGCCGGTTCATGTTTATGTGGAAATAATAACCTATTAAAAAAGTCAAAAATAGAAAAGGCATTTGCATTTTGAAGATATGGTATTAAACCTACCAGTATTATGGATACTATTACGAAAAGTGTACAAATGATAACTTTAGCCTTCACTTGTTTGAATCACAA
>DAOM01000240.1:0-3511 GCA_002501855.1 Candidatus Nitrosopolaris nunavutensis | reverse complement strand
TTTTCTATCTTTCTATCTCGATTGCTTCGGTATGTATCTAAATCAAGTTTGCGATGTGGTAATAGCATGTCAGCAGGCAAAAACCCACGTCTTTAGTTGAGTTGTTCCTTTTTGATTGTGTCTAAAGACTATATTTTATTGGATTTTCTTCCTTTGCCAGGTAGATGTATTATGAATATATTAGTCATTGAATATATGGACAATTTCTCCTACATTGCTAACACTTGCTGTCAAGCACTTGAGCTACTCAAGTAGAGCTTGAGTAGCTTCAACAGATCAATCCGCAAAATAGCTGCTCAAACCCATTGCTGCATGACGACCTCCGTACAACGGACCGTCAACTGTCACTTACAGATTGCCAAAACTTTGGAGACAATAGTGCAGGTATACGCAGATAATCTTGAATGAAAGTAAGATAAATCTTCTCTCAATTTTTTTCTGAGTAGAACGACAGAACGTATGGGCCTAATTCTAACTGGCTCCAGGCCGGAAATTTCAGTAAGGGAAACCGTCTGGATAATAAAATAAAACACAACATACGAAATACGGTCATTGATTGATGCCCTTCATAGTACTAGAAGGTTCTTCCTTTTTGTATTTTCCTTAAGCTTTCAAGCAGGGATCTCAGTTGCTTCGACGAAGGATTCGCGTCCTTAATTTGTTTCATGCTTAACATGACTTGCTTTAACCCTTCATAGACTTCTTTATCCTCAATAGTGTTTACGAGTACATCTGCCCCAAATGGTTTCTGCATTAATTCTACGACCTGCTTCAGTTGTTTAATGGAATCATCCAGAGTTTGTTCCACATACGCAGAAGCAAATATTATCCTCTGTTTTGGACTCATTGCGAGGATTTCCTCTGCGACTTGCATTCCGTCTTTCCGTGGCATCATGTAATCCAAAATAACAGCATCGAAGGCAGTATCAATGCTCTCTCGTTTTTCTAACTCTGTCTGTTTTCCTTTCAATTCCGTTCTATAGATTTTTATGCACTCTTCCCCATTCTTAGCGAGTGTAACCTCATGGTTTCTGGCTTCTAAGGCATCCTTATATGATTCAGAAACAGCAATGTCATCCTCAGCTATGAGTATCCTCATAATGCAACTATTGGTACAGTATTACCGAGGTTGGATATTAAGACTTGTATATGATTTCCTGCCGCGTAATCCAATATAGATTTGCACATAAATATTCAAAAGAGTGTTCATCTGTGTGGGAAACATCAATGTTATGATAAGATTAGTCAATCTGTGCATATTGTAGGCTATGCATCTAAGATAGTTCGTTTGTGTGTTATCAATCTTGTCCGTCTTACCAATCTTGACTCTCTAAATAGTTGTTTTATCACAGAAAGTATAGATTCATCCTTGTTTCGTTGACTGTACTACAATTTGCACTAGCCACGCTTCATTTTTTCCTAGATCTCGCCTGTGTCTTCCACAATGATGCATGCCTATATCTGGCAGATGTATGCGTATGGTGAATCTTTACAAAGAGCGTCTTATCTTTGATAGAAGGACGAAATTGCTCTCCCCAAATCTTCTTCAAATTTTCTCAATAATCTATGAAAACTATCTTCGAGCTCCTTTACCCTTTTCTCTGTTTCTATCTTAAATGATTCAATGTCAATAGCGCCATAGGCATGATAGTAACCTCCTTCCTTCAGTGTCTTTGTTTCTTTAGTACAAATTCCTAAGCCTACTAACTTCTGCAAAGACCTAAAAACAGAACTTTTATCCCTATCTACTTTTTTTGCAAGCTCTTCTAAAGTCATAGACTTTTTATTCTTAATTAAAATGAATAGCAGATCCAATTCCAACGATGACAAATCATATAGATAGATAAAAAGATCCTTAACTGTGGAATTCACACGCGTAATAGTTTTGATCGGAGAAGTTGGCAATGCTTCCAATAATTAGCTTGTGCACATTTAAAGGTATTGCATAGTTTTGGTGTGTAATGAATGGTTTTGGGTGGACATACCAAAACCTATTAATATGGTGTCGTTCTTATCCAATTTATCGTGGCGAGATTGGAAAATCAGCGGAAGGTCATATCTGATCCTGAGAGGCAGGAAGGCTTGCTAGCAAATATTCTTAAAGCACTAGCCGACGACAAGTCGTTAGTTCTTTTCAATACCATCGTTATTGGAGGCGGAAATAGTGATATTCTTATCAGAAGGTTAGGTCTAACTAGGAAACAGTATTACTCTAGAATCTCTACCATGTTAAAAGCTGGCTTGATAAGCAGAAAGAACAGGCAGTACCACCTTACGTCATTTGGTGATATAGTCTATGAAGCACAGTTGATGATTGGAAGGGCAGCTAACACAATTTGGAAACTAAAGGCCATTGATTCTCTTGAAGAAGAACACAAGCTTCCAGTGGATGAACGCAACAAGATAATTAATACGTTAATAGACAATCAAGATATCATAAAGATCCTTGTAAAACAGTCTTGAACTATCTATGAGTATAAATGACTAAAATAACGCGGGCTAAGACTGATAATTCAGCCGTACAGCCTGTAGATACTACAATTAGAAGAAAACTACATTTGTCCGCTGAAGAAAGAGATCCTTGGCTTAGAAAAAAAGTGGGTCTAGATAAATATTGAAAATATTGATCTCCGAAGATGACATAGATATTGCATTATTCTACAAGGTTGTGTTGGAAGCCAGAAACCATCATGTTGTGAGTACTGACAATGGCGAAGATTGTCTTACTATTTATCGACATGAATTTGGAAATTTTACTTCGCGAATCAGATCTACTGCCAGTGATAACGAACAACAACAAGTGTTCGACGTTGTAATCTTAGATTATAAGATGCCTAGGCTAAACGGCATTGAAGTTGCAAAAGAAATCATCAAGATTAACCCAAGACAGAGAATAATTATTTCTTCTGCCCATTCAAGAGAAGCTCTTTTTCATTCAAGAAAAGAGCTAGAAAAGCTTGTAGAACTTGTACAAAAACCTTTCGATCTTCATACATTAATTGACACATTAGAGAATAGATTATTTTACTCCGAGTTACAAAGTCTCAATCAAGATGAAGCTATTGCACAAGAATTTAATCATGTTACATACAAATAAAGTAATGACCTCTCAAGAAGGCTGAACGAAATAGATAAAGTTCCATAATGACTACAAAAAATCTCACCCACTGATAGTCTCCAGATATGCTGGTACAACTTCGGCGATTTTTACGTTATCATCAATAAGAGAACTTCAATGTGAGGTTTCGTTCTGCCCTTGGCTACTAGGGATTGTAAAATTGAACGCGGCGCCATTAGTGTAGCTATCATCAATCCATATCTTGCCACCATGAGCTTCAACTATACCTCTGCATATTGCCAGTCCAAGTCCTGAACCGCCATGTTTTCTAGTAACGCTTGTATCGATTTGATAAAATTTATCGAAGAGCTTATGTCTCTCCTCTGCTGTAATACCAATACCATTATCTTCTACTGTAAAAATAAATTCTGAGTTTGCATTCCGCCCTTTCTC
>DAOM01000031.1:23526-23819 GCA_002501855.1 Candidatus Nitrosopolaris nunavutensis | reverse complement strand
TGGGAGTAGGAAGTGGTGATAGTAGTCGATGCTGCGCCAGAAGTAGTTCTCAAACTTATAACTGACAATGACGAGTTGACTAAATGGTTTCCTGTTAATGCGATACTTGGACCGAAAGTTGGAGATCAGGTAGAGTTCTCATTCTTCAAGGAAAACTCTGAGAGACGAAATAGAGATTTTTTCCCTGAAGGTAAAGTCGTAGAATATATTCCAAACAAAAAGCTAGCATATACTTGGCAACAGTCAGATATGCCAGATTTCACCAGAACCGTAGTAACGTGGGAACTAGGAAC
>DAOM01000031.1:13278-23298 GCA_002501855.1 Candidatus Nitrosopolaris nunavutensis | reverse complement strand
GTCGGCAGCGTGAGATGTGTATAAGAGACAGGTAGTAACGTGGGAACTAGGAACTAGACGAGATTGACAAGAATAAGACAAGGGTCGAGCTGTGCACTTTGGGTTCACCCTAAAAAGGGTACAAGTTCCATCGCATGCCGCAAATGCTTGCTGAATTATTGTTGGCAAGAAACTTGCAACTCGTATTCCTACTGCTTAAACTGTAGGCCTTGTGAATATTGTTAGTAATAACTTACGAATACTAGTCTACGGTTACCTATAATACTAGATTCAGCATGGATTTTAGAAAAGCTTTAAGATATTTGGTTCCTAACTGAGTTTGTTGCAGAGGAAATGGACACTTTCGAATGTATAATAACCAAGCTAGACGTAAGAGAATTCAGTAATCAGGATGTTCCATCTGAAATAAGGTCAAAGGTGCTTGAGGCGGCAAGGTTAACAGGCAGTGGCCTTAATACTCAACACTGGCGATTTATCCTAGTGAACGATAAACAGAATCTCAAGAAGTTGGCAGAAGATAGTACAAGCGGAAGCTGGGTTAGAGATGCCAATTTTGCAGTAATAGTACTGACAAATCCAGAGTACAATTTTCATTTGGTTGATGCAGGAAGAGTGCTACAGAATATGCAACTGGCCGCATGGAATCACGAGGTGGGCTCGGGGCTGTTTACAGGAATAAGGGAAGAAAAACTTCGAGGCGACTTTGGAATACCAAACGAGTTGAGTCCTACAATCATAGTAGGCTTTGGATATCCGGCAAGGAAGATGACCGGTAAAAGTAAGAAGCGTCTGCCGCTCGATAGATTAGTTTACTATGAAAAATATGGCAGCTCCAAAAGTAGTACTGCTTCAGATTCAGGACGATAACCTGTCAAAATCGACCAGCTCTTCTGCGCAATCGAGCTGTCTTCACGATCTGATGGAACAACGTTTCTGCAGGAAGTGAGTGAAAATAATGATAATTCAAGCGTGGCTCAAAGGCGACCCAAAATTCATTTAGTTTGCCAAATGAGAAAAATATGAAAAAGGCACGAGTACTGACATTAAGTGCTTGAGGCCAGATTGACATTAAGTACTTACAAATTAAGCCCAGATCGCAGTCAATCTCAGTTTTGTTTCTGCCAACTTCAAATGTAATTTGGGGCAGCACTGAATATTTTTATTAGATGAAATTCCTCTAGCCTGCCATATAGAGCCATAAGAACTAAGGCAAAAGTTACAGTGTGGAATCTGGGGCACAATCGGATTTAAAAGGAGAACTCAAAACAGGTTACTATTATTTAGAAAATTATAGAGATTATGCTCGTAGTTGCCAGGAAGACACCTCATCCTGAGTCTAAAGCTCGTAAAACAAGACTAGCTCCCCGTTATTTTGTCTGAGTACTTTTTTCAATTCCATGCCTATTGCCTGCGAAATTTTTTCATACCCATCTCCTTCGACTAGTGTCGTTGCTGATCTACCACCCACTAATTTCGGCGATACTGTCACAATTAGCTGGTCGACAACTCCTAGGTCAAGAAGAGACCAATTTAGCTCACCGCCCCCTTCCGCAAGAATGTTCTTAAATCCCATCTTTTTCAGACATGATAATGCTTCTCCGAGATCAACCATTTCCCTTCCCGCAATAATTACTATTGCACCCGTACTCCTGAGTTTATGGATTTTGTTGTCATGTGCTCGTTCTGATACAACGACTATCGTTGTGACCCTGTGAGCAGTTTTCAAGATTCTCGAGTCTAGTGGTATCCTACCGTCGCTATCTACAACTACCCTAGCAGGATCTTTTCCTTTGTTAGATCTGATTATTCGGACTGTAAGCAACGGATCATCTATTAGGACGGTCGAAATTCCTACTATAATCGCATCGACCGATGAGCGCAATTCGTGGACTCTTATTAGATCTTGTTTGGAAGAAATTCTTGAATTTCCACAAGTCGTTGCAATTTTGCCGTCAACCGTCATTGCTGCATTAATTGTTATTCGCAAATTCGAATTGTGCTCCGTCTACAAACCTTCCATCTATCATGACCGCCTTGATCGAAGCCTCGGTAGCTCTGTGAACTATAGTAGCGAATGGATTATGTATAGGGTACAGATCTACATGGCTTTTATCAATAAAAATAATATCTGCTGCCCGGCCAGACTGAATATACCCCGAATTTAGTCTGAGAATTTCGGCGTTATTTACTGTTGCCATCTTTAGTATATCCCTGGCACTCAGAAAGATACGTTCGACAGACCGTGACACCTTCCAGATATAATCTAACTCCCGTAAAATATCCGGAGAATTCAACATCACGTTGTCAGTCCCAATACCGATGATGCAACCTAGGTCTAACATTTTCGCGACCCTCGGGACGCCAGCCCCCACAATCCCATTTGCTCTAGGACAAACAACTATTCCTGTTCGATTTCTCGCTACCATTGAAATATCCTTTTCAGTGGCATGCGTCATGTGAATAATAATATCAGGCTTCAGACACTTCATTATTCGAGCAACTTCTGTCCTACCGGTATATGATTTCGAAAGTTGCATGGTGTTCTCAGATTCAGCGGCATGAATCGCTGTTAGCATCTTCTTCTTCTTATCTTTCGTTGCACTTGTGTTCCTGGCTCGAACTAAATTTCTATACTGTTGCAGTGTTTCGTCGCTATTTTCGTTTGCTCCGCTGATTCCCAAACCATCAGAAATTTCTAAAACATCGGAAGCCATCTGCAATGAACTGGAAGGAAGATTTCGTTGGCTGGCGCCGGTGGCAGATGATGTTATATCAACATAATACTCGGTTCGACCAAATACGATACATTTGATGGGTAATCCAGAAATTGCATCTCTTAATAATTTGACTCCCTCAGTACCACCCTCGCGAAAGTCTGCGAAGGTAGTTATCCCCTTTTTCATCATAGACAACGCAGAACTTCTGATAAATGTCTTTAAATGATCCGGTTTACTTCTTTGTAATATTTTTTGTTTTGCTCCATGTATTGGATGAACTCTTGCATCTAGTCCTGAATCTACTGCAACATCTTTTCCCAGTGAATCTCCTATATGTGTGTGAGCGTTGATAAGACCGGGGATTATGAGAAATCCTTCTGCATCAAATATTGTATTGTTGTGTGCTTCCTTGTCTTCGCCGCGATGGTATGGTCCACGTTTTGCTTGTTTTATTATACCATCTTTCCCAATCTCCAGATAACCCTCTGCAACAAAAGTTAAGTCTTTGCCGAGAAGCAGACTAACATTCTTGAGAATTAGAGACATTCTACTTCATAAACTGGTAGATCCTTCCCGACATGTCGGAGGTCTCTAATCGTGTCAAGTGCTTTTGTAGCGGCGTTGGCAGCTTTTCTCCCAGTCCTTCCAATCCCTATCCCACAATTTAGTTTGATATTCGTGCCTTGAGTAACCTTCATTATAGTCTCCTCTGCATCTTGTTTTGTAGCAGCATTTGATACAACCATAAAATTGTCTCCTCCCAGAAAGAAAGTCAACGATTCTTTCTTAACAAATTCCTCTGAGAGCCTAGCGTAGATCTTGATAATCAGACACGTCATTTCATAGGGAGACAGCTTGGAGCCTATTTCAGCAGAATTATTCATATCGATATGCATTATTTGCACAACTTCATTGCCTCTTGGTATCGAGTTCGACATTGAGAATTGCACCGCCGCGCTCGCGAAAATTCTTGCTTTGTCGGTACCTAGTTCTCCCATTTTCCGGGTGTTGTATGCGTCCAAATTTGCTTGATATGGCGTTTCGCCATTCCCAATAGCCATAGACAGCTTGAGTTTTTTATAAAGACTGGAAAGTTCACTCTCGATTACTAGATGATCCGCAACTGATAGACCATTAGTAATTGCAAAATACTCATCAAATCTATTTAAATAAACAAGACAATCCTTCGCCGAAAATAGTCGTTGCAAATCGTAATAGAAATTTGCCTGAAGCATCTGCAGCCGCGCTTCCCTGTCGCTACCAAGAGTAATAGTCCAAGGACCATATTCTTCGATTCTAATAATTGTGAGCTGTATTGTCAACGTATTATTTTCATCTTACCTGCAAGCCTTGAGTTCTCTTCTCTTATTTTTTTAATTCTCGTTGCCATATTAACTGCGCTAATGACTGCGCGGATGGGAACAATTTCGCTTCGGTCTTTTGCTTGTTTAAAGCTCATATTAGGACCGGTAATCCCCAGTGCGACTGGCTTGCTATGTTTAACGGACAAATCAGCAATCAATCTGGCAGCATTTTCTGCGACTATCTCATCATGGTTAGTCTCGCCTTTGATTACTGCGCCCAGGGTAACTGCAGCATCCACGTCTTTTTTTTTCAGAAGCTCTTGGACTATCACCGGCATATCGTATGACCCGGGAACATAGCATACATAAGTGATTATTGCATCCATCTTCTTCGCTTGCTTTTTTGCGCTACCGAACATTGGGAAAGTAATCTCTCTGTTAAACTCTGAAACTACTACTCCTATTCTAACTTTATCCAATTATAAATTATGACACCTTAGCATACGTCTTGGTACACGTCTTTCTTTAGTTGAATTGATTCTAGTAAGGGAATGTTATTCTTGCTTGCATATTTTTTTGCCTTCTTTATCGATAGAGCCCTATGCGTAGTAGAATCCAACATTTCGCAAATCGCTACGGCAGGAACTAGGCCGGCAATATTCATTAGATATACGCATAATTCAGTATGACCCGTTCTCCCGTAAAGCAAGCCTTTTGAGGCTATTAAGATCGGGACATGACCAGGAGCACGGAAATTGTTTGAAAATTCATCAACTCCAGTTGAATCAATTTTTTTACAAACTTCAGCCATCTTCATGATTGTCAATGCTCTGTCAATGTCAGTAATACCGGTGTAAGTGTCGCGATGGTTAACTGATATCGAAAAACTAGGGTTGTCGCCGTATGGCGATCTCCCTGACGTTAGTTTCTTAAATACCGGATTGAGCCTTGACAGATCTTTAATGATCTCATGCATATAGACTAGCCCCAATTTCACTGCAATTTCATTCGCAACTGCTAAGCAGATAAGGCCTCCTGCGATTCTTCTGAATGTTGAAATATGATCCGGATTAATCTGCTCTGCAGCTATCACCATATCGATCTCGTCTTCTCGTCCCATTTCGTCGTGGACGAGTACGAATCTTCCCTTTCTTAAAGCGGTGATAGCTCCCTCAACTGAATCCAAATGGTTAATCTGCGGCTCAGATCGATTATATAGTTTACTAAAATTCGAGTATTTACTATTTTATTGGTAGATGTCTCGATAAGTACTTGCCAATAATATCTGTCTCGACGTTAACTTTTTCCCCTATCGATTTTAATGTGAGTGTAGTTGTAGCCAGTGTATGCGGAATCAACGCCACAGAGATCATCTTATCTTTATCTTTGATATCTATTATTGTAAGACTGACTCCGTCTATCGCTATTGAACCTTTTGGCACTATCCAAGACATTAGTTTTTTATTCTGGATTCTTATCCAGACCTTCGTCTGGATTGGCGATTTAATGATCTTCTTAATTATGCCTATTCCGTCCACATGGCCAAGGAGGAAATGTCCATCCAATCTGTCACCGAGTCTTAAGCTCCTTTCAATGTTTACTTTGTCCCCAGCTTTTAATAATCCAAGACACGTGCGATTCATAGTTTCATTTATTATTTCAAAGTCGACAGTCTTCGATATCCTTGTAGCCGTTAGACAGGTTCCATTAATACTTAGGCTATCGCCAACTTTTAAATCTCCCTTGAGTTTTCCTCCCAGATTTATGCACAGTTTGGTATCAGCCGATTTGTTGTTGCTTCTGATTTTAGAGATCGATTTGACTTCTGCAAGACCCTGTATGATACCGGTGAACAAAGTGTATATCTCTAACTCAGCATCACGTGTGCTTAGTTAAAAAATATACTGCATATTGAAAGATTATGGAAGTGTTTGAGCGTTAAAACTATACGCCTTATTTGGAACCACTTGGAATACATATAATTTTCCTTTTATCGGTGATCGATAAATGTGTCTGGGTAGTTCGTCGGGATGAAGGGATCTATAGACTCGAAAGCATTTGGGGTTTGAATCTACGTGAATTTAGAATCCCTCGTTCAGTAGATAATCTGATCCCAGTGTGATTTTTGTTTTCTGGTTCCTAGAAAAAATATACTTAACAAAAGCATCATTGGTTGACAATATCCAAAATGGCCTTCGCTTGCTTATAATGCGCTGCGTCAATCATTTTTCCCTCTAGCTTTACTACGCCACCGCCTTTTCCCTTTCGCATCGCCGGGCCCAAAACGTTTACTACTTTAGTAGCCCATCCAATTTCGATTTTGCTCGGCTTGAAAATTTCATGTACAGGGTCTATATGGTTTGGGTGAATTATGCTCTTTCCTACGTAGCCCAATCGTTTCGCACTTGCGGCATCATTCCTTAGTCCAGGAATATCATCGACCTTCTGCCAGATGGCATCGATCGCTACCACCCCGGCAGCTCTGGCATCAACGGGAATTTTCCACCGTGCATACGAATATCCAGTTCCATCGTTGTCTGCATGATCGAGGTGCATGTCATGGAGGAAGTCATAAAGCCCGAAGATTAAGGCGTTTACTCTTAAGTCAGCCCTAGCAATCGAGTGAGCGTTCACTACCCCTTTAGCAGTTTCTATAGATGGCATTAATTTTATACGGTTCTTTTCAATTCGCCTCTTTTGCTCCAACTCAGTAATAAGGCTACACAGTTCCACTATTTCGCTTTCCTCACTTACCTTGGGCACAACTATGCCGTCGAGCCCTTTCTGAATTGTAGATGTTAAGTCTTTACCTGAAATACCCGATTCAGGTGAGTTTATCCTGACATACACATTTTCTGTTAAGTTATAATTTGCTCTTTGTTTTAACGCTTGTACGAGCATCTTTCTTGCTGTGACTTTTTCAGATGGAAGCACAGAGTCTTCTAAGTCAAAGCAAATGATATCGGCATTCAATTTCTTGGCTTTATCGACAAACCGTGGATTAATTCCAGGAACAAATAATAGACTTCTAAATCTTGACATCGAAAAATGGAAAAGAGGAAGGAGAGAGATTAGAGTTTCTGAGGTGTAGTCAAGATCTTACCAATCTGTTCAGCTTTGGCCATCATTACGTGCCCTCTAACCATGTCGCTAAATGGTAAAATTGTATCAATTACGGGCTTTATCTTGCCTCTGCTCGTCCAATGGATTACTTCTTCGAGTTCGGCTTTAGTCCCCTGTGTCGACCCCAGCAAATTTGTTCCTTTAAAGAAAAGATATCTCAAGTCGAGAGTAGTATCGTAACCAGTCGTTGCGCCTGTTGCGACAAGAGTTCCGCCAATCTTTAGAAGCGCAACTCCCTGTGGAAATGTCGCTTTCCCGATATGTTCGAAGACAACATCTACTCCCTGTTTCTTTGTAATTTCCCTTACCTTCTTAGACCAATCTGCTTCTCTATGATTAACAACGTCGTCGGCGCCGATCTCGATACACTTGTCCATTTTTTGCTTGTTGCCTGCTGTGGCAATGACTGTACAGTTATACAGTTTTGCTATTTGAATACCAGCCATTCCTACACCGCTAGTACCGCCCATTATCAAAACTGTTTGACCGGGCCTAATCCTGGCCCTGGCCACTAACATATGCCAGGCAGTCATCCCAACCATTGAGACCGCTGCTGCAGTTTCAAATGAAACATTTTCCGGTATTTTGGAAACGTTTACCTCTGGTAGATGTGTATACTGTGCAAAACCACCCCAAAGTGGGCCTGTTTGGAAACCCCAAATAGTTCTATCGTTGCAGTCATATTCCCTTCCTGCCGTGCACATATCGCAGACTCTGCAGCTCATATTTGAGTGTGACACTGCCCTATCACCAGGCTTGAGTTTAGTAACGTCCTCGCCGACTTCCACAATGGTGCCAGCGACATCACTGCCAGAAATATGTGGCAGCGGTGTCTTGATTGGCTCGCCCCAGATAGCCCATAAGTCATTATAGTTATATGATGCTAATTCTACCTTTATCATAACTTCGTTTGGTTTCAGCTTTGGCATGTCGATGTCTTCGATTTTGATGACTTGTGTGGGATCTTTGCTATATTCTCGGAATACAGCTGCTTTCATAAAAGTGAAAGCGTTAACGAGACTTAATATAGTTAACTAAAGTGCAAGATCTTCACGGGTTCTAAAAAATACTCGTATACAGTACTACTATCCATTCCTACGAAAATTCAATAGATATAGTTAGAAACGATCGAAAAAAGAAAAAAGTTTAAAGCCTATTAATCCTGAAATCTTTTTTTGGTTGCTGAATACTAAGCAAAATTTGCTTCAATTCGTCATCTGTTAATGCTCTATTAAGTTTCCCGCTGGATGCCGCATTTAATAGATAATTTTCCACAGCATTTGCAAGTTCTGGTTTAACCATTCTGATATTCATCAGGCGTTGACGGGCAGAGGCATCCAACAGTATCAGCAGAGCGCGTTGTCGCATTGCGGCAGCCTCGGCTTCGCGTTTCCTTGCTTCTTCGTCATTTGGCTGTTGGGGTTGAGGAATCGACATTTTGCCTCCAGACCTCCTATTACATCCATCTAACCGTATCGCTGTAGCTCCGGCGCAGCTTTGATAATATCTTTATAGATTTCTGTAGATAATCTATCTATCTTCTTCATTCCTTCATCTGATATCGATCGGCCTCTCTTTTTCTTGGTAACATAACCGGCTGCTTCCAATTGTTGTAATGCTTTGCGGATAATTGCTCCACCTGCGTCTTTATGATGATCTAAATAGTACCCTATTCGTTTTCTGCCTCCGTACTCGCTCTTCAAATCCGCAACCCCCTCGGGACCATGAATGTAAACCTTTCTTGCTATCGATGCGCATCTCGCGTACCACCAGTCTTTGTTCTGGGGGATCTTTTCAGCATGTGCCCCAGTCTTTACATACGCTGCCCACGGAGGAGGCTGAATTTTCTTATCGTTCCGTAGTTGTTCGGCTAATCTGGTTATCAGTACAGTAGCCGGAATATCATAAGCTTTAGCCATAGTAATTACTGACTAATCACGCTGTAAATCCCTTATAAATCCTTATAGGAAGTTATTCTGATTTAGAAGTTCCATGTGCGCCCTGAAAGGATTTTGTGATAAGTGTGTCCACACTTCACACATGTAATCCTTATACTCTTCGTGTTAGTTCGTCCTACTCTGATTCTTGAATTTCTTCCTGGGATAATAAACTTTTTGCACTTCTTACAGAACAATTGTCGAATCTCATAATCCAGTCTCACACGTAACCGCATGGCAATTTTCCTCGCTAGATACGCTTGTTCATTAGCAATCTTTTCGTTTGCATGCGCTTCTTTTAATGCATTGGCTATAAGTATGCCGACCCTCTCTTTTGCAATGTCCTTCGAAATCTGCCTCCTCATAGGTTGTGCTATAAAACGTGCTTTCTCATATTAATATGCTAGTCCATTTGTTCTACGTGATTTTCGTCTTTTTTAGGCGATAAATAAAACTGTAATTAACTGGGAATGTTAAATTGTACTGGTTAGGAATGGCTAATTTCGCTGAACTAGAAAAGACGGCTGAGAAATACGTGAATTTAAAACGACAAAAAAAAATGGACCAAGAAAGAAAGGAATTAGAAGAAGAGCTGAACAATATATCAATCAGTATTATTGGTTATTTCTCCTCTCCAGAATTTGCATTTCCTTTAGAAAGACAAGAAGTAGTTAGCAATGGGACAACAACCTATGTTTACAAAAATAATTCCACATATCCGAATCTTTTTGAATTTATCTCTGAGCTGCTACACACACCGATCCCAATTGCGGTTGAAGGCGCAAAATTTGGTCCAGGGGAAATCATAGTTAACGGAGATAGCAGAAAGGCCGGTCGAAGAGAGCTTGGCCATTGTATCATAGAACTCCAGAAGTTAATTATTGGTAAGAAGCCTTAAGAAGGAACGTACGAGTGGTCATCAGGATGCGGCTAATATGG
>DAOM01000031.1:0-12968 GCA_002501855.1 Candidatus Nitrosopolaris nunavutensis | reverse complement strand
AAGGAAGAAGACCTGCAAAGATAGAGGAAAGGCATCTCTGAACATATGATAATCTAAGAATACTCTATCGCATAAAGGCTATGTATTGTAAATTAATGACAATAGGCACCTCCCCAGTTGTAAATGAGATTCTAACTAGAGATCGTCTGGAGTGATACATCATCTTAATGGTTGTCAGCTTCAGCGAACGAGCTAAGGATCTATCATGGTTGTCAAGGCAGCTATAATAGACAGCTCAAGGCTAAGTCGTACACTATTGGTAGGATCAGTGGCACTCGTAATCGCGGAGGCATCTCTAGAGACTGTTCCCAAACAAATCTTAAGGCATATGTCAGTAATAAGGCATGCCCAAAAGCTTGGCAAAAAGCCGTCAGAGGTATTGTTAGATAGAAGCTATCATCATTCCGCGATGGTGACTGGCAGACTTGAAAGCGTATGGAAACGAGGCCGTCCAGACATAGTTCATTTTGCGTTAGTGGAAGCACTGTCCACTCCCTTATATCTGAAGAACAAATTGGCTGTTTATGTCTATACGATCAACAGACAAGTGATCTTAATAGGGGCGAATTTGAGAATACCCAAGTCCTATTTCCGATTCGAAGGGCTAATGATGAAATTGTTCAACGATAAAGTAATAAAAAGTGAACAAGACGATAGAATTCTTTTAGAATTGCTAGATGACGTTCCCTTCAAACATTTGATTAAAAATATAGCAAGGTCTAGTAAATCGATAGGACTATCGAGTGGTGGAGTTTCAAGCACTGCTTACGAGGTAGTTTCAAAATACATCGATCGATTCGACGACTGTCGGTGCGCTATCGTGATAGGGGGCTTCCCGAAAGGTCGCTTCTCTGACAACATTAGCAATTTCCTAGACAACTCGTACTCTATTGGAAAAATAACATTGGAAGCCCATGTTGTTATTGCTAGAGTACTTTACGAGTGCGAGAAGATTTTGTTCATATCTTAATATGAATATGACCTCTGGCTGTAGTATTAGTACCTGGTACTTAGAAATGACGCGGGGTTGACCAGTTGGTTGGCTTTGGAGGTGCATAGCAGAGTAACAGACGTTTAAGAAGGTTGAACCCTGACTCTGAAAGGACCTTTTATCAACGGAACAACGAGTCCATAATGAAGGCAATGAACAGTGTGGCCAGATATGGGCTGGTGACTTTGAATACTATCCAAGATACTCTCTCGCTTGGCTTTAACAATAGCCAGATCGATAACGCTAGCATAATTACACCGGAGATACTCGCGGTAACCAGATAAATCATCCCGAAGTGGTTGATGAAGAATGGTAATATGCTGAACAATACCATCATTAATGTAGTCCCAGCTATTATGCGGACTGATTTTTTCTCGCCAGAAACTACTGGTAGCATCGGAACGCCAGCCTTTCTATAGTCTTCCCTGAAATGCAAAGCAAGGCTCCAAATGTGAGTTGGAATCCACAGGAAAACGAGGCCGGCCATGATCAAGCCGAGTTCAATATTTTGTGTCGTGACTGAAACATAACCTATCATAGCAGGGACGCCGCCTGAAAAACCTCCTAAAATAATGTTTGTTCGGCTAGTTCTCTTCAACCATTTACTATACACTATAATATTATCAAACAATCCAAAACCCATCAATGCAAAAGCCCAGATATTAATAAGCCATGCAAGTACCAAGGAAATCGCGGCGAGGATTAGACCAAATGCCAGGGCATTATGGGGAGAAATTCTTCCTGAAGGAATAGGTCTTTGCTTAGTCCTGTCCATTATTGCGTCAATATCTCGGTCGTTGTAACCGGTGAGGGTGTCAGCGGATGCTGAACCAGCAGCTACTCCGCCGATGATCAGCACCCATGTTACCGGGGGAATGAGGATATGAGATAAGAGAGAAGCCGTGAGTGCCCCAGCAAAAGCTGTGAAAACAAGCAGGTACCAAATCTTTGGCTTCGTAAGCTCGTAATAATTTTTGAGCCTGTTGCCGGCGCTCATTTGCGGGAGCAGGGTGCCCATGTCAAATTTTTAACTATTCTGTTATAAAAGGCAATATCATGACAAATTTATCCTCCAAGAGATCTATACCTATTTTGATATAGAGGTTGGATAGATTATTTCGCGTGCGGTCTTCCTCATTTCAATAAATGTTTCTGTCTTTTGAACTCCCTCAACACGACCCACCTTTTCAGAAATCAAGTGGTGCATTTCATCAAGAGACTGTGCATGCATTGTTACTAGGATGTCAAATCTTCCAGTAACTTCTGCGATTTCTCGTACCTCTGGAATCCTGAACAGCTCGTTGAGGACATTGTCTCTCATCTTTGAATCCATATTAATTCCTGTGAGTGCTTTGACATTGAACCCCAGAGCTTCGTCATTAACCACTATGGTAAATTTCTTGATGAGGCCTCTTTTCACGAGTCTTTTTATTCTACTGTAAACTACGGAAGCATTAACATTGATCTTTTTCGAAAGTTTGGGTACAGAAATACTCGCATCTGTAGCAAGCTCACCCAAAATTTTGAGATCTAAATCATCCGTTTTTCCCATACAATGTCGTAATTATATCTCTAATTGAGTGACTAATAAACCTATTAATTTCAAACTTAGAAGCGTTTTTTGGAAAATCATGTGTAGCTAAAGGATCCTCCTATCTTTCAGTGATTCTGCAAGCAAAACTGCACCCTTTGCCGAACCCATTTTCTCATTATGTGATAACAAAACGTATTTCAGCCCATTGCTAAAGACCGTATCCTGTCTCAGTCTACCCACCACTGTCGTCATCCCATCATTAATCTCCCTATCTATTCGAGGCTGCGGTCTAGTGGGATCGTCATGGACAACAATAAAATCTTTTGGAGCTGTTGGTAATTTTTTCACTGCTACAGATTTAGAAAATTTTAACATCTCCTCTTTTGCATCTTCTGGCTCACAATGCCTTTTCGTTCCAACAAAGACAACTTCTGTATGACCATCCAAAACCGGGACCCGGGTGCATGTACAACTTACCTTAAATGTAGCGGGCGTAATAGATCTGGAATTGATGTCACCTAAAATCTTCTTGGATTCTATTTGAACTTTTTCCTCTTCTTTAGGAATGTACGGAATGACATTGTCCATGATATCGAGTGCAATAACCCCAGGCGATCTGCCCGCTCCAGATAAAGCTTGGAGCGAAGTCATAAAAACCATCTCGACTCCGAACTCATTCATAATTGGTTTTAGTGTAATGGCAAGGCCTGTGGTGGTGCAGTTTGGCAGCGGAGCAATGAATCCTTGCCATCCCCTATTTTTTCTTTGGATGTTTAGTAACTCGGCGTGCTGGTCATTTACACCGGGAATCAAAATTGGAACATCCTCTTCATATCTAAAGGCGGCAGCAGTACTTATAACAGGAACCGATTTTGCAAATTGCGGCTCAATTACTTTTGCGTCCTCAGATTCCAAAGCAGTAAATATTAGATCGAATCTTTTTGGGCTTATATCTTCAACCCTGCTAATGATGACATCCCTTATGTATTCTGGAATCGTTTCTTTGCTGTGCCAGCGAAGAATTCCAGATTTTGGATCGCGCAGTGCATCCATGTATTTTTTGCCAGCAGATCGCTCTGATGACACTATCTGAGTTAACTCAAACCATGGATGTTTATTTAATGCAACAACAAATTGCTGTCCAACAGCGCCTGTAGCTCCTATAAGGGCAACTTTTAGCATACGATGGCAGGTAATCGGTATGCAGTTAATAATCTTTTTCAGACTGAATTAAATCAAATATACAAAATCTCTTTAAGTTCTATATGATATGATCTAATGGAAACTGAAATGATAATAAATGGAAAAACGTTCAAACTAATTAGGAAAAATCGTGATAGATCTACGTGGTTGCTTCCATGGAGGCATTTATTCAGTAGACCCCAGCCTAGTCAAAATCGACTTTAGCTCAAATGTTAATCCACTTGGAGTCTCGAAGATTGTCCTCAGCTCTATTCAAAAAGACCTGCGTTCACTTTCTTCATCATACCCAGATCCTGAATGCAAGGATCTGAAAAAAAGTCTATCAGATTATCTTAAAATTCATTGTGAATGCATTAATGTAGGAAACGGAGCGACCGAAATAATCCACAACTTTGCCAGAATGTTTGCAAGGGGAAAAGTCACCATCCCGTCTCCGTCATTCTGCGAATACGAGCTTGCATCAAGGCGAATGGGTGCAAGCCTTATTCTCGTACCACTCAAGAACTTTAACTTGGATGCTGATCAAATTATTGAAAAAGCTAAGGGGTCTGATGCCATATTTTTATGTAATCCGAATAACCCTACTGGTCTGCTTTACAGAAAGTCACTAAAAACGATTATCGAACGCCTTGACAGTTCGACAAAAATACTTGTAGACGAATGTTTTATCGAACTTGTTAATGGATCGAATCGACATACTATGATTAGGAACATAGATGAATTTGATAATCTGATAATTTTACGATCGCTCACAAAATCCTTTGGCCTTGCGGGTCTCCGGCTCGGATACAGCGTATCCAACCCTAGGCTTGCCAAAAAATTGGCTTCTGGTCAAATATCTTGGAACGTAAACGGGATAGCACAGAGAGCTGGCATCGTGGCACTCAAAGATTCACAGCATTTAACGAGAGCACGAGCGATTGTGAAAAAGGAGCGTGACTTTATGTACGGCAACATAAGGAAAAAGACACAATGTTTTTCACCCTTTAAATCTGATGCAAATTATTTCTTAATTCGTCTAACAAATCACAATTCCTTGACAGTAAGAGATTCTCTTTTGGCCGAAAGTGGAGTACTTGTGAGGGATTGTAGTACATTCAGCGGAATGGGGTCAAAATACATTCGGGTAGCTATCAAGAATCACGGAGAGAATCTTATCTTACTAAATGCCTTGGAGTCGATTGAAAGTTGAAAGCGAGGCTTTTGATGATCCAAGGAACATCATCTGGCGCAGGTAAAAGTACTATTGTTATGGGGTTGTGCAGAATTTTTTCTGATCTAGGATATCGTGTAGCTCCATTTAAGGCTCAGAATATGTCTTCGAATATACATATTATTACCGAAAAATCCGAATCTAAAGAGATAGCCCTAGCCCAGGCTATCCAAGCCGAAGCTTGTAGAAAACGACCAGACGTAAAAATGAATCCTATTTTAATAAAACCGCTCGGCAACTACCGGAGCAGGGTTATCTTGAACGGCATCTTTTATTCCGAAATGCATGCCAAAGAATATTATGAAACATTCACCTTGCAAAAGGGTTTTCCAATCGTCATTGAAGCGCTCGAAAACCTTAGAATAGAAAATGATATAGTGGTAATTGAGGGAGCCGGTTCACCAGCCGAAATTAACATTTCGAAGTATGACATAGCAAATATGTTGCTTGCAAAGAAAGTCGAAGCACCGGTAATCATTGTGACAGACATAGAAAGAGGAGGATGTTTTGCCAGCATTGTCGGTACTCTCAAGTTACTAAAACCTCAATATAGGAGCTTAATACGGGGGTTTCTAATAAACAAATTCCGTGGCGATCCGTCGATCCTAGAATCAGCAATAAAATCCGTTGAAAAAATTACGCGAAAAAAAAATTTCGGCGTGATACCCAAATTAGCATTTAATTTGCCAGCTGAGGATTCGCTTGACGGTGCTTCAAAGGTTGAAATTCCATCGAGAGCTTGGAGTAGGGAAATCGACATCGTTGCAAACTCGATAAAAAATAAGATCTCTATCGACGAGATAATGACAAATGTTGTGGGTCTAGATAAAATATGATGGAGGTGGGCTACGGATATTTATTAATTGGACTAATCGGGGGAGTTTTAATAGATATCTTGTTTGGAGATCCTCCTAATAAGTATCATCCCGTGTCATGGCTAGGAATTCTTATTGGCTTCTTTATACCAAAATTAAAAGGAGACAAAGATGGTCACAATGTGAACAAGGAAAAACTGGGGGGGATGATTTTCGCTATCGTATTAATTGCATTAATTGGCATCGCAACCCAGTTTTTAGTCTCTATGTGTTTTCATTTGTTTGGATTAGTCGCCGCTGCTATCCTCACGACTCTAATCTTGAAAATTGCTCTTGCCATAAAGGGAATGGAAAAACATGCTATTGAAATCATAAACGCCCTAGAGAGGGGCGACATTAAGAGCGCACAACATAATTTGTCATTGATAGTAAGAAGACAAACTAACCAGCTGAGTAGACAAGATGTACTTTCGGCTACAATAGAATGCATAGGAGAAAGTACTGTTGACGGGATTGTTGCGCCCCTGTTTTTCTATTCAATATTAGGACCAGCTGGAGCGCTAGTATACAGGACCATTAATACGCTTGATTCCATGGTAGGCTACAAAGATGATTATTACAAGTATATTGGATGGATGTCTGCTAAATTGGATACCATCGCTAACTATGTTCCTGCTAGAATTACCTCGTTTTTGATGGTTATTTCCTCTCGAATGCTTGGCGCGGATTGGAAGAATTCTATTCAGATTTTGCGTCGTGACCACCGCAAGACTCGTAGCCCAAATGCTGGATACCCGATGGCCACAATGGCTGGCGCTCTTCGAATTAAGCTTGAAAAAGTTGGGCACTATTCACTAGGGGAAAATCGTGAGCCCTTGTCTATCGCGAAATGTAAGATAGCAATCTCTATAATGAAATTAACAACAATTCTGTTCAGCCTTAGTCTTTCCATTCCGATGTTACTAATTTTATATCTGGTTGGTTGGTGGAGACTTCTATTTGGTCTTTAGATGGATACAAGCAATAATTTCATTTCTGTCAATAATACCTACTACTAGACATTCAGCCACTATCGACATTTATTCTGTCGCCAAGGTCATGTATCTTTTTCCCATCGCTGGAGCTATTATTGGGATCATAGTGGGGATGTTCGCATATGCAATTTCGCTTTATATACAACCTCTCATCCTAGGGGTTCTGGTAACGGCAGTACTCGTCATAATCACAGGGGTAAATCATACGGATGCGCTTGCTGATTTTGCTGATGGATTAATGGCTAAGGGAGGGAAGGAAGGTAAACACAAGGCAATGCGTGATCCAGCAGTAGGTTCTGCCGGAACGGTATCGGTTGTTCTTTACGTCGCAGGTATGATTGTTGCACTATCTAGCTTCCACTTTGAAGGGTTAAAGCTGTTAACCAGTATTGTAGTTGCTGAAGCAATTGCTAAATATACGATGGTGCTGCAGGCCCACTTAGGATTATCCGCATGGGAAGGTTTCAGTTCTCCGTTTACTGCTAGTATGAAGGATAGACGAAAAATGTTAGCTTCCACAGCAATTATAATTCTAATTCTAGTGCTAACAGGAGGCGGATATGCGGGGATTATGTCGTTAAGTGGTTCCGTACTGATTGGAATAATATTACATTACATTTCAAAGAGAAGCTTTGGTGGCATATCTGGAGATGTCATTGGCGCATCGAACGAGCTCACTCGTCTTTCATCTTTAATCATTTTCTCTTCAGCAACAAACGATTGGTCCAAGCAAGTACTATGATAGCTGCTTTAATGTGTGGCGGGAGAGGCACCAGAATGGGGATCGCCCATGAAGCTGAAAAACCATTGTTAAAACTGAAGGGGAGCACTATGATTGACCGGGTGCTCCACGCATTGGTAGGATCCGGGCAATTCGAGAAAATAGTAGCCATCCCCAGCATCAATACGCCCAAAACCAACACATTCATGCGTAATCATTATTACTCTTCTTTAGAACCGATCGATGTAGTCGAAACTGGCGGTATCAGCTATTCAAAAGACCTTTCGGTGGCTGTCTGCAAGTTCAAACCTGCAAGGGTCTTCGTAGTATCGGCAGATCTTCCACTACTGAATTCAAAAATTGTTCAAAACATTGTTGTCAGATGTTTGCCTAGTAACCCATGTGTGTCTATCTTGCTTGAAAAGCTGTTTGTTGAAAGTATGGGTATCAAACCTAGCATAGTGACCGTTATAAGAAGAATAGGATATTGTCACTCAGGGATAACTATTCTTGACTCTTCAAAAGTTAACCGCGAGTTTAGTTTAGCGGAACATTATATAGTGATGAACGAGAAGGCGCTAGCAGTCAATGTAAACACAACAAGAGAATTGGAGATCGCCGAGGGAATGCTTGAGGACGAGAATTAGTCAAGTATGTTCAGGACTTTGCCGAGAATGTTCGCTTTGGCGCCAGCCTTTTTAGCAAGCGGTTGGCCACAAGATTTACAGTTAATGTCTGTTGTTGTATGCGTAAAGATAATCCTTTTTTCTCCACACTCAGTACATTGGACAGAAATAAAATTACTATTTGGCTTCGGAATCAGTATATTTCTTTTAGACATCATTATTATCATCATCACCTTCTTAGGGTTGTATTTCCAGTTTCCGCATTCGTATGCCTTCCTTCATCGTCTGTCTTTGACAGGTTTTACAGGTATAGCGTAATCTGATCTTCTTTGTCGTCTTCGCAGTCCTCTTGAGCTCTGGAAACTTTTGGCCTCCATAACCTCGCTTATCCTCAGCGTGTCGGCGTGCACCCTGTGCAGTGGCCCTGTCCTTGCCCTTCTTGTAAATGGACACTGCTTGGACTGTGTGAGTCTTGCATTTAGAACAGAATTTGTTCTGTTCTTTCTGCATTTTCATCAGACACAATGCTAGTCAAGGGTAATTTAAGGAAAGCGTCTCCGGATAACGTCCGGTAATTCAACATTGTCATACTATAGCGTAACATCGTTGTCCTTTATAGACGGACAGATTCTATGAACAGAAATCCAACAGCGTGGGTAGTTTCTATGTTTCAATTGCCATAGTAATGATCGTGATCTAGATGCAGCGAAAATTCATGCAGAGGAGGGTACTTAGGATTGTCAGCATTTGGACCGGGCCGAATATTCGAAAATCCTGTGGGGCTATGCAAAAAAGGTAAAATATTGGGCAACATGAAAAAATATAATATTTACATGAGAGATTCAAAAAAAATTGATTTCGAGGTACGAGAAATATCCGATACAGACTTGCAAAGAGGTTTTTTCGACACATTATCGAATTTGACGGAGGTTGGAAAAATCAGTGAAGATCGCGAGAATGCAAAGAAAGTCCTACATGAAATTAGATCTTATCCATTCTACAAAGTCTTTGTAGCAGTTAAAAAGGACGGCGAAATCATCGGTTCAAACACCTTATTGATAGAACAGAAGTTTATACATAATGGAGGGAGAGTGGGGCATATTGAAGACGTTGCAACGAAAAAAGGATATGAAGGTATGGGTATCGGCAGAGCGTTAGTGGGCCGATCCTTAAGGTTTGCTGCACAAATGAAATGTTACAAAGTTATTCTCGATTGCTCAGAAAAGAACGTGCCGTTCTATAAAAAAATTGGCTTCAAAAAGCGTGGACTCTCTATGAGGTATGACTTACTCTGAAACTCACAGGGTCTTGGTCAAAAAAAAGAAACCCGAAACCAAGATGATATTTATTATGAAATTCTAGACGACAAATTGGCTTCTGAAGAATATGTTACACGTCATAGCCTTAGGAGAGTTACGACCTGTACTTTGTGCCTCGTCTGGTAATTGCATTAAACGGCGAGTCGGTTCGACGTTCATTCGAGAAAGGAAAGTCATAAAAGATGAACCTGACCTGTACAGTAGTAGGTCCATACGTTTCTCACAATTTTTTGACCATAACGTAAACCACTTTTGAGAACAAGCAATATGGCTAGCCTTGTAATCAAAAATTATGCAGCTTTGCTATCGTACTGTTCGTGGAGTAAATTTGGTAGAGATGGGGAATTTGTAGTAGCGATTTACCTGAACTCCTGTGGCTGGAATGTACAGTTATCTCGAGGAAGTAGGGGACCTGCAGATATCATTGCAACCAGAAGTTCGACTAAATGGCTAATACAAGTAAAATCAAGTAGAAAGATTCCGAGCCTCAAAGGTCAGGAGCTAAATCGATTGAGAGAAATGGCTAAAAGTGCTGATGGCCTCCCGATAGTGGCCACGGTGCAGCCTAAGGAGACGGCCATTGCAGTATCAACAGAAGAGGTGAGAAGTGTCGATTCTAATGAATACACCATACAGAGAGGAAAGGAGGCAGGGAGACGAAGTGAATCGACAGCTTATGGAATATTTCTCTACTCTCTTGTAGATTGGAAGATAGTGTACCCCTAGACGAGAATGTGTCACAATTATACTTTTACCGGAAGTTACTACCAGCACGCTTATAAGCCACCTTTGCCATAGTCGTCTCCCGTGTATGCACGGGTTTCCAGCATGGATCCGAATAGTCTAGGCGAGCAATATATGTGTAAATGCACGTATGATAATGCCTACCTACTCTATGCTGTGAATCTAAGGAGAATATTTTGTTGATGCAATCAACTCCAACTCACAGAATTCTAAATTATCTTCAAGTACGGGCAACCGCAAGCGCTGAGATAAATGAGAATGTTTGGCCCGTTCTGGAGGCCATCATCACTAAGTACCCTCAAAGTATTTTACACGCTCTTTTTTAAATTCCCGCGAGCTGAATAAAATCTTATAATCTTTAATGCCAATCGACTCAGACATCTGGACTGTAATTTTTTCTGCTGCTTCTATTGTACGTGCGTGAACCATACTGAATAAATTAAACTGCCAATCTGGATAAACTGGTCTCCGATAACAATGACTCACCTGCGGAAAAGCTGCGAGTTTATTGCCGGCCTCGTCGATTTTTAAATCAGGCACTTTCCATACTACCATACCATTGGCAGTAAAACCTGCATCCCGATGACGCAAGATTGCTGCGAATCTTCGCATTACACCAAGTTGTTCGTATTCTTTAGCCTTTGCAAAGAGTTGGGAGGTTGTTATGCCAAGAGTGTGTGCGAGCTCCTTAAACGGTTCTGCTATTACCTTTAAATCCTTCTGCAGTTCACGGATAAATTCTTTGTCTCGTTCGGTGAGATTGAATTTCCGTGGATTCAAAGTCTTAACATTGTCGGTTGGTTCTGGCATTTTGGCATCTCCATTAACCATATCCAGTCTAACACCTATCTTATAGAGTTTCAAAGTTGACAGCACACGATATTTCATAACACCATCTATCGAAGCCATTCTCTCTAAATCCATCTTTATATCTGCATGGGGAGGAACAGCAAGCGTAAACCACATGTTGAATTCGTGATTTCTCTCATAATTATGACTCACTCCTGGGTGCTTGTTTACTTCTTCAGCAACGTGATTTAGTTTGTCAGGTTTAACCACAAAAGCCACAAGAGCACTTTTATAACCAAGTCGCCTTGTATCAAAAATGGCATTAATCTGCCTAATTAGACCGATTTCCTTCAAGTGGGAAGTTCTTTGCATAACATCTTTTTCAGAAATATTGTAACGTTTTGATATCTCAAGATACGGTCTATCAGTTAGCGGAAAAACCCATTGGATTTCATTCAAAAGTTGCTTATCTACTGTATCGATTTGTTGTGCCTGGACTGATGTTGGTACCAAGGAATATTCGTCATGCTTGCTCATCTGTTAAAAACCTATCCACCTACGATAGCACGAATTCACTTCTTAACCCACTAAATAGGTCTTCTCTGAGATGTTGGATTTTAGAGGTCTTTTACTAAGAGGATTCATCCCTTCCAACAATAGCATCATGCGCCTTCATGAGGTTCTTCTTTGGTTGGGTTAACACAAGAAAAATATGGCACTTACCAACCCGATAACTTAGTGAATTTATGAAGATACTTGTAACTGGTGGAGCGGGTTTCATAGGATCTAACATTGCAAACACCATGAGCAGAGAAAAAAATACTGCTGTGGTCGCATTCGATGATTTATCCTTGGGAAACCCAATAAATCTCTCTCAGAGTGTAAAATTTGTAGAGGGTTCCGTTATGGATTTTGAACTAACTTTAGAAGCAAGTAAAGGATGTGATTACATCTTCCACTCGGCCGCAAAAAGCTCGTCCCCAATGTTCCAAGATGATCCCAGGGAAGGAATCGAGGTAAATGCTTTAGGATTTATGAATGTGATGGAGTCTGCGAAAAGGAATCATGTTAAAAAAGTAATTTTTGCTTCATCTAGTTCCATGTATAACGGCTTACCGATTCCATTTAAGGAGTCTCAAACTATCGCACCGAAGACATTCTATGAGGCTTCTTTTTATTGTAGAGAAATTTTAGCGAAGTCATACTATTTGGAAAACGGATTGAACTCAATTGGTTTGAGATATTTCAGTGTTTATGGTCCTAATGAAAAGCATAAAGGAAAGTTTGCAAATAATATTTCGCAGTTTCTCTGGAATATTACAAACGGAGAAAGTCCAACTATTTATGGCGATGGAACACAGACACGGGATTTTACATTCATAGACGATGTAGTTCAAGCAAATATTTTAGCACTCCAGTCGGAAGAAAAGGAATTTGGGATTTACAATATAGGCACAGGCACTGAAACGTCGTTTTCCAGGATAGTAGAAATAATTAACCAACGTCTTGGAACTGATATAATTGCCACATATGTAGATAACCCAATCAAAAACTACGTTCAGAAAACGAAGGCTGATATATCGCTTGCTAAGTCGGAACTCGGATATGAGGCCAAGTGTAGGAGCCTTGAGGACGGGATATCAGCACTGATAAAAAAATCATGCTAACACCTTGTCATAACAAAAGGCAACTATCCTCGGATTCCACAAACATGATAAAAACTGCCGACTCTGTACCATGTTGATACGAAAGAGCAAACTCCTATTTTGGGCTGTACGTTCGTCTCATTTATACTACGAAGAAGTAGGAGAAATAGAGGTAGAAGTAGATGCAGACGCGAAAGGCTTGATATCAAAGTTATTTTCGTAGAGGCCTGTTATTTCTGCGATATCCTTCTCAGCAAGGAATTTGCCGTCTGACATTCCCGCAAACGTCTCGAGTTCCTCAATGTCAATCACTGTAGGCAACACGACGGCTAC
>DAOM01000243.1 GCA_002501855.1 Candidatus Nitrosopolaris nunavutensis | reverse complement strand
AGATGTGTATAAGAGACAGGTATGTAAACAAGTATGTAAACAAGTAAGAGTATGGGAGCCTGGTGTTCTTTACATCTTTAGTGTTATTACATTGAGGTACTTAGTTATATCGAGCTAAACCTCATTAGGTCAGTTGGAATTCTAATAAACGAAATTTCTGATATCACGGTCCGTTCTCAATTAAGCTTAATAGTAAATTACGTAACAAAAGTTAAATCACAAACAGACGACGGGTGCTATATCCTAGATAATCTTAGCAAGAACTTTAAGAGTATTCGGATATGATGAAATTGAACCGGGTGATTTAGCTGATCAGTTGACTGATGACTCTATTGTAATCATAAGAGGGTTCTAAAAGGCAGGTATAGATTGTGGTTCGGAGACAATCAACAACCTCAACTAAATGTTGTTGTTTATCTAAAAAAATATAATAAACAATACCCGTAGAATATTAATGCAATTCCAATAGACGACGCTAAATATAGTCGGAATGTCTTTGATGTTATTTTTGATAATCACGAGCCAATAATTAAAGGATCGAAGACTTCCAAAATTAATAAATTTTCTTCCTAGAATACAGACGTCCAATAATAAAGATGAAAAAAATATCTTGTAATATTAAGTGAATGTTTGTTTAAATGATAAAGAGGAAGAACTAATCAGTTTATAGAAGCACTGTCGTCGCCAGAACCACCGAATCCTACACTATCTGGTTCACCCCGGTTGGTGTTTTTTTGAATAACTGATCCATATGTAGGCGTGTATGAGCACCAGTATAGAAGAAACTTATGATACAGTTAGATCGTGAATAGGCAGGTTCTTATAGGTAGCAAGGATACATTTATGAATGAATGACATTTGCTACTATTCCAGCCGAGGTTTCATCACAGCTTGTGAGGTATGGACTTAGAGATGCAGAAAAATTTTATACATCTTAGATCTTTCGAAGACAAGCCTAACTACCCTAATTCAAAGCCTAAGTTTTGTGTAACTTGTGGCACTAAGGCCACTCAGGAAGCTTTGTTTAATGTGGGCGATGGGGTTATTTTAGTAGAAAAATATTGCGATGCATGTGCTAAGAATGTGAAGTAAGCAAAAGAGGAAATATTGCGCTCTAAAACCCCGCATGGAGATAAATCTGGAACTACAAATTAAAGTAGAGAATGTTATGTCCACGGCGAATCCTTGACGTAGCTATTCTACTGTATACTTGTCTGACGTGTTAACTCTCTCCTTTTGAATCTTGGCTGTACTGATTTGATAATAATGCAAATCAAGATGAAAAGATACACTGTTTATTCTGGAATGCCATTCAAACGCGTGCATTAGATGAACAGAAATGTACAGTCGATTCCTTCTGGTAAATCTGTAGAAGGATTACCAAGGAATCTTTCATTTGATATGTTCACGCTAGTTCTGCCATGTATGCCATGGTTAGATAAATAATTTCACGAGATAAAACCTTGAACACTTACCGTATCAAAATCTGTCCAAACATTACTTCCAATAAAAATGAAAGCCTGGAAGTGAAGATGTGGTATAAATCTATATCCGGCTATCTCTTGGCATTCGCTGACAGCTTGACCTACTTTGACTTTTGAGCTTAGAGGTGTCAAATGATCATACATTGACTATTCTTCATTCGCATGGCTGATTGCTATAACATTTGTATGGTTCCAATAAAATGTATCAAACTCACTAACGATAGAATAGTCTTTAACAAAGGGAACTATACCCTCGGATGATATATGATATATGAATGTCAAGAAGGTCATATATGTTTCAGCAATGATGATTTGAATACATGTGGAATGAGAGGATGTAATAAATCAACTGTTATAATAAGTCCAATTGATATCAAATGGTTCTATAAAGTCTGCGACCCGGGACTATGCATTAATAGAAATGATCTCCACAAGATAATAGGAGATTCAAACATACCACCAGAGGTCAAAAAGGAAATAACGAAGATTTTTTCGCATCTCTTATAATTTAATGATAATTTAGTCGATCCAGAGATCGCTGGCCCCCCCACAAGCTGATCGCAGATCGCTGTCCAGGCAATTTGTGATCACTTGTGGGGGTTGGGTCGAATTAGAGGTACTTTTAGGACGGAACTGCTCATAACCCCTATATACAATTCATATATGTCGGTAGCATCATTATTATTATTATGACCAGATATAACGAAGTTTCTGACAGACAACGATACATTAACAATCCAAAGAACGGTTACACAAGAGTTATAGAAGACAGAGAGGGTGTAAAACATCTCCAAATTTTCTTCAACGGGAGCTGGAGACATGATCATAAATGCCGAGAATTTACAAATAAAGAATGTAGAAAAACATAAAGACGATAATCTAGATTATATGACGATGTTAGACAACGACACGAGAATCAACAAATAATACGAACCTGATCTCACTGCAAACCTTCGGTTGATGCATTTACAAACTTCCGCTAATAGGCGCGGCCAAAAATCGGATGGTCTCGGGTCATTCGTACCGTTAAGAAAACCTGTTCCTGTAGAATGTGCTGAGATCACAGGAACAAAGTTATGGGAGTTGTAGCTCTAAATATAATAATTATAATTTTCATGATCTTGATAGTAATGAACAGGCCAAGGCACGCCTTGAAGCGATGAAGCAGGTACTACCTGAGCTCACAATTCTTCTAATCAGGGAATAAATTTTATAGTATTTTTCGATTAATTCGCACAACCCTCAGAGAATATTGAAAATAAAATAATGGTAGTGGATTTACTAAACAAAAAGCTTTACATTTCAACCTATTTATGAGGTGACAATATATATTGACCTGTTGTACAAAGCTAAGGATAGACGCAATTATATGAGTAGTACTATTGTTGCATTCGCTTTAGTTGCTAGCATTTTCGGGATTTTACTAGCACCGTCATCAACATATGCGCAAACATCGGGCGCTGCGATGAATAAAGTAACGAGCGCAGGGACCCTTAATGTTATTCTTCAACCCTCTCCGTATCCAGTTGTAAAAGGTACACAAACGAATTTAAAAGTTAATTTCGACCAGAAGGGAAGTAGTGCAGTACAGCCCCACATTGATTACGATCTCACTATTATTAAGGATGGCAAACAAGTATTTCAGGCATCAGCACTGGCAGGGCATCCAAACCAACCACTACATACTGCTGAAGGTATCGTCACCATACCATATACATTTCAACAACCCGGTGGATACGCACTTAACATCACAGCATATGGTATTCTCTTCAATCCAATAAGACCTGAATCTGTACAATTTCCAATCAGCGTAAATTAATTTAAGTTACTATCCTATAGAATAAATAGTAGAAATATTAAACATATTGTTGCTGTCTTATCTGCTTCTTAGAGGAGAAGTCGACCTTTCATTTTCTCACCTGCCTTATTACAAGGCACATTCAACTGGTGGTATTCCATAGATCATTGGCGCTATATTTCTGATCGCAGGAGGACAATTGATTCATTACAACCATGTCGGTCTGCGTTTTGTGTTAGAGAACTTCTCGATTTGCTCCATTCTCGGGGCTATTCAATGAATCGTCGTTTTTTACCAGTGATGTAACAAAGGCCGCGAAGTTGATCGCCTACCTCTGTGCCACAATCCATCATTACATATTTTGTTCGGTTCTTCATTTTTCTGAGATCCAGAACCTTACCTCGATGTATTTTCTTTTTCAGCCTAGCTCCATGAGTTGATACGCTAGTTTGCCTAAATCTTCATCTGTGACTGACATTTGTGTTTCCATTAGTAGGCAAAAATTGCAGCAGTGCGCGACTGAATTATGCAATAATACATTATTCTACAGCCGCCTTCTTATTTGATTAGTCCTCTGAAGATGCTTTTCCTAGGAAGCAACCCAGCTAATATTACCCCAAGTATCAACGACGTGCTGATAGCAGCGGAATGGAATTCCGGCACAACGACATATCCCGTCGCTACTCCATTCCTGGTGAGGTCTGGGGTTTGACCGGGCTTAACTAATCCTGTTATTTGCACTTGCATATGATAAATTTCGTTTGCTGGAAAAACAATTGTCTCTGTATCAGCTGCATTCTTTGCTAACAGATTTTGTTTGGTTATTACTGGTTGATTATTTTTATCAAATATTATTAGATTGTATCTGACATCGGTATTTGTTAATGGAGCTGTAGCGGTAGGATCATAGAATGAAATCTTTAATGTCGATTGTGTGTTTGCTGCAAGAGGATTTGGAGACCACGAGACTGCAGCATGAATACTACCAGTATTTGTAGGGATATCTGATGAAGTGGCAGTCTGTGTCGTGGCGTTGAGTGGAGATAAAGCAAATTTCATCAGGCCTGTTGTATTAGTCTTCGTTATACCTGCAGCGACACTGTTGTTATTGTTAGAATTCACTTCTTGTGCAAGTTTTACGATATCATTCTTGTTAACAAGAAAATGTACAATCATGTCATTAGGGAAGGAAAACGGATCGATAGCTAGCGAACGACCTGATAGCTGCTGACCATTAACTGTTGCGTTGAATTGATTCAAATCACCAAAGCCTTTCCAAGATTTTGGAAGCCTCATCTCCTCGTGAACAAAGATAGGCTGTTGCTTGATACGTGTTAAGTTCCAATTAAATGGCATTGACCAAGTGAACGATTTGACTGCTGGCTGTAGATTAAGATTGGTAATTTTATCGTAGTATGATATCAGAGTTGTATTATAATTTTGTCCTTGATAATTCCAAATGTTGTGATAAACATCTCCGACGCTAAGATAGGCATCAAATTTCGGTGCTTGCGCTGGGATGAAAATGTTTCTATCGTTGTCTATGCTAAATATTTCAATATGGAAATGATATAGACCTCCCTGTAAAAGTAAGGGGCCTCTTACGAGTATATTACCGCCAGGATCAGATACCCAAGCTTGCAGGAAGGGATCTTGTTCTCCAAATATGGTAAGCGGACCATTATTTGGTTCTATCTTTAATGTTAGTAGTCCATTGTGTGCGTGAAAGAAATCAAGCAATAGGGGCTTTCCAAGCGTTGATGTAGAAGATCCCCTAGTCACAGTTATTTGATAGGTAACGTGTTGGATGGTCTGATTGTTGTTTGCATCGAATAACCTAAATTGCATATATGCGTTCTGTGCGACCCCAGTCGTCAAAACAGGCGGGTTCACCTTAACGTAAAGACTTCCTTGCCTGTTTCCTATGGAAGCAGGTGGTAGATTTTCTTGACTCAAACCATCTGCGTATGCTTTTTGATTAAAGAAATAATACTCGAATGGGGATACAACCATTAGCAATATTAGAACTGAAAAACTAGACAAACACCATAGAGACCTTTTTCTTCCGGTTTTCAATCTCCGATAAGACGAGGATGTATCCAACTATAACCGTAGATCCTGAGGGATAGATAAACCTAAAGGTTAACCACGTCTAACATCAGTTCAATTCTCCATAGATTATCAACCAGCATGTTTACTACAGCTTTTTAATTTTAAATTGACAATGTGCGAATCTTTGTCCAATCGTTTGCCGTCCTAAGGAGAGATAAGAAAGTAGGGCGTGACATCAAGTGTGGCTCAGACCTAAAAAAGGCGTAGCAATATATTTCAGCTAATTCTTTAATTAGTGTTGGCTTGATATTATGTATCAGGGAAAGTAGGTAGAAAAATATATTGGTACTCATTTTTTCCGCATTTCAAATGAATATAGGGGGATCTGAGTGGATAATTATTGCAATGCTTGCCCTCTTTCTATTATTTGGAACAAAGAAGGTCCCACAGATATCAAAGACAGTCGGAAAAGCCATGGGGGAATATCAAAGGGCCCGGGAATTATTGAGGAAGGAAATTGAAAATGCTACGACAGCAGCAACACCTATGGAAGATAACAAAATGCATCTCATGGGCACTAGAATTGATGGACCAGTTGCCTCGGAACACGAAAAGCTGGAGGCTATTGCGCGATCACTACACATAGACTGTCTGGGGAAGACAGACGATGAAATACGCTCATTAATTTCAAGAAGTTTACACCGTTAAACGTCTTAAACATAGTCTGACATTTCCTTTTGGAATTCACTTATTTTTTTAATTAGCCGGTAATTATTTACGATTATAATGGTATAGTCATTTTGCAATACGTGAACAAACCAGGTTTAACATAGTGTACGTCTATTGATCAATTTCCTATAAAGTCCATAACTTTCGACCTTGAACACTTAAATACATCAATTTTTTCAGAGAATGTATATAATGTCAGATTCCCGAAATGTTTCGACAATTGATCCCTTTGAGGTAGCCCTTGAACAGTTAGACGAGGCGGCAAAGTTAATCAAACTTGACAATGGGTTACATCAGATATTGGCCCATCCAAAGCGGGTTCTTATTGTTTCAATTCCCGTGAGATTGGATAACAACGAGATCCGTGTTTTCACAGGATTTCGATCACAACATAATGATGCAAGGGGTCCGTATAAAGGCGGTATCAGATACCATCCGCAGGTCACAATTGAAGAGGTGAAGGCACTGTCTATGTGGATGACTTGGAAATGTGCCATAGCCGATATCCCTTACGGAGGAGGCAAGGGAGGCGTTATTTGCAATCCAAAACAAATGTCGGATCTTGAACTCGAACGCATGACGAGACGGTATGCATATGCGATAGCTGATATTATCGGACCGCACACGGATATTCCAGCGCCCGATGTTTATACTGGAGGAAAGGAGATGGCATGGATTATGGACACGTACTCTGCACTTAAGGGAAACTATGTTCAGCCTGAGGTCATTACGGGTAAACCGCTGGCCATAGGTGGCTCCCTTGGGAGGACCGAAGCTACCGGAAGGGGATTATCGTTTACAGTACGCGAAGCTGCTACTAAGTTGAAGCTTAACATGCATACTGCCACCGTGGCAGTACAGGGATTTGGAAACGCAGGCCAATTCGCCGCCCAGTTCTTAGAGGAACAGGGTGCAAAAGTTATAGCTGTCTCTGATTCGAAGGGAGGTGTGTACAACAAAAATGGTATTCAGATTGGGGCATTGAGGAAACATAAAGAGAAAAAGGGTTCGGTAGTTGGATTCCCGGAAAGCAAGTTGATTACTAATGAAGAGGTGCTTGAGACAGATTGTACCTTACTGATCCCTGCGGCCCTTGAAAATCAGATCACCAAAAAGAACGCTCCGAAAATTAGCGCCAAGATTGTGGCCGAAGCCGCCAACGGTCCTACTACCCCGGAGGCGGACGATATTCTATACAAAAATAAAACCCTAGTAATCCCTGACGTCCTTGCCAACGGAGGTGGTGTGACTGTTTCTTATTTCGAATGGCTTCAAAACCTTAGAAGAGAATCCTGGAGCGAAAACCAAGTAAACGAGATGCTTGACAAGAACATAACACGGGCATTTTCAGACATTTATACTACGCATGATAAATACCAAGTCAATATGCGAAAAGCTAGCACAGTCTTAGCGATAAATCGAGTAGTCGATGCAATAAAAATTAGAGGATTATGGCCTTAATCGACTGGCATAATGAGTATTTGGAAGTGATACTCTCACCGGTCGAGATTGGATGTCACGAACTTTACTATTACTTTACCTTTATTCTGTGCTAAACGAATGTCCGCACGAACAGCTCTTTGTTACGTTAGGATTATTAATTTTGAAACCGGCTCCCATCAGGCTCTCGATGTAGTCGATGTTTGCGCCTTTAAGATATCTTTGGCTATAACCATCTATCAGAACTTTCACTCCATTTTGTTCAATGATGTGGTCATCTTCTTCAGATTTTTCTTCAAATCCCATTCCATACGAGAGGCCAGAACAACCACCACCCGAAACATATACTCTTAAGAAGAGGTTATCTTTGCCTTCCTGCTTCATAAATTCTCCAACCTTCTGAGCCGCCTTTGGGCTAACAGTGACGACCTGACTTTGTTCTGCGCTTTCCATTAAACTCAACTACGGCTTATAAATATAATAACCTTTTCCTTCGCTCGTCGTTAATCTCCATTTTGCGTACTATACAATTAACTAGATTTCTTACAGAGCTGTTATCAGGAGATGCTAATAATAATATAATAAAAACTAACGTGACAATATCAATAAAAATAATGATAACAGGACAAGTGTTAGTGCTGTGTTCCTGTCAATACTTTTGACCACTTTGCCAGACTTCCAGCTGCACTTACCCAAGAAGTTACGGAGTGGTAGACAGGAACGTTGTGATCTTCGATTTGATCCGAGATCTTTTGAGTAAACGGTCCACCCATTGCCCCAACTAATATCGGTTTTTTCTTCTGCTTCTGGAACTCTGCCAATACATCGATGATGGTCTCTTCCAACGGGTCGTCTTGGAATACGAACCAGGGCATGATGATATCCACATTTGGGTCATCGATGAAGGTTTGGATAGCGAATCGATAGTCATCCGCACTGGCCGAACCTGTAATATCGCACGGATTTCCTACTACATAGGTCGGTGGGTAATGCTCCTTAAATGCTCTCTTGCTGGGTTCGCTAATTTCGGCGACCACCAATCCTAGTTCTTCAAAATGATCGATAGCTGCTATAACCGGGCCTGCGCCATTCGTAACCATCGCGACTCTACTACCGTTCGGAACGGGTTGCCATATCAATGCCTTAAGCGATCCGGTGAGCTCTTCGTAGCTATTAACCGAAATTATTCCTGCTTGGTCTAATGCTCCTTTAACAACTGCATACGAACCGCCAAGGGATCCTGTGTGCGACAGGGCCTGCTTTGCACCTCTAGTAGTCCTGCCGTTCTTGAACACAACTACCGGCTTCTTTGCTTCATGTATTACTTTCTTAGCAGTATTCATAAATTTGCGTCCGTCGCCAAGTCCCTCTACGTACAGACCGATAACCTTTGTCTGAGGATCCTTCGAAAGGTACCAGATCATGTCTGCCTCGTCAACGTCAGACCTGTTGCCATATGAAATCATCTTGCTCATCCCAAAGGCGTCAGCTGTTTCCATAAATGCAATGCCTACAGTTCCACTCTGGGAGAGAAAAGCAACGTGACCATTCTGTGGTCTTAACATCCGCTCATGACCTTGGAATGCGCAGTCAAGGCGGTTTTCGCCATTAAACATTCCAATGCAGTTGGGTCCGATAATTCTTACCTTCAGCTGACTCGAAAGTTCCTTGATCTGTTGTTCGATAGCAGCACGCTCTCCTCCAAGTTCTTTTCCTCCGCCGGATATGATGACCATGTTATGGATATTCTTCTTTCCACAGCTTTTCAACAAGTCCGGTACAAACCTGAGATCGACTGTAACTACTACTACTTCCACAGGCTCGCCTATATCCTCGAGGCTCTTGTATGCCTTGATACCCATAATTTCAGGGTATCCCTTTGCGTTGACTGGAAAGACCTTTCCTTTGTATTCATGCTTCACGAGACTTTCGAAGACAGAATTTCCCACTTTGCCCCCTTCTGGGGATGCGCCAATCAATGCAATCGATCCGGCGTTGAAGAAAACATCCATGTAGCTCGAGTCTGGCTGGGATTTGGAAATGGCTTCTGAATGCGGCTTTTCCTTCAAAATTATTTTTGCATCGACAACATAATAATCATGGGGATATGATATCACAGGATTGAAATCGATACTTTCGTAGTATGCAGCCATATCAGTTCCAAGATTCCCAATCTTTACTATTGCATTCCCTAACATATCCATGTCCACGGATTCTGAACCTCTGAATCCTTTCAAAATTTGCTTTCCTTTCAGATCGTTGATCATCTCTATTGCATCTTCTTTTGTGATCGGTAGAACCCTAAATGATACATCTTTAAAAATTTCCGTATTGATTCCGCCTACCCCAACCATAATAACTGGCCCAAACTGTGGATCATTTTGTAAACCAACGATTAGCTCGATTCCAGGCGGAACCATCTTTTCAAGTAGTATTCCTTTAATTTCGTATTGATTTGAGAGGCGCTCCTGCATGTCCACAAATGTCTCCCGGACTTCTGCTTCAGAAGCAAGCCCGACCTTGACTCCATTAACGTCAGTTTTATGCAAAATCTCAGGAGAAACGATTTTTGCGACTAGTGGGAACCCGATCTGCTTTGCCTTTTCGACGGCTTCTGATTCAGTCTTGACCAATGCGTACGTCGGAACTTTGATTCCATATTCAGTCAAAATCTCTTTGGCAGATTCCTCTGTTATTACCTTATTCTTCTTTGAAATGATATCATCAAATATTTCTTGGACCCGCTTAGCCTCTTTCACCATTCAATTACCGAGAAAAAAGCTGAGAGAGCTTCTATTTAACTTTACGCGTTAGTTTCATGTACTTACGGTTAAAAATTCGAACCCGAACTTCGCCTAATTACTAACCCTTGACGGTCGTCGTCAGGTACTGCCCACCGAGTGTCTCGGAGTATAATAGAGTGGGTTATCCATTTTTCAGCCGACGATAAGGAGAATTTTCAGGATATCCTTAAACAAGAACAAAAAACCTTAACAATTTCGGCAGTTGTGTGGCAATGGTCGCTATTTAAGATAAGTAATTGAGACCTATTTGTATGCCGCGATGATAACCGCTCCGCCCAGCAGCTCCGTATCAAAGTCTACTTTGGAAAAATATTCTTTTAACAGGTTATTAAGCTCAGAGTTTTTTGGCCATCTACAATAAGTACCATAGAGAGTTTGAAATTTTAGCCCCGCCTTTCCTGCAACTGCAAAGGCCAGGATCTTAAGTATATGCCTCAAGTAAAAAGATACACATGCCTCTATCAATGGATTATCAGGTTTACCAAGATCTACAATGATTAATCTTCCTCCGAGCTTCAGGACTCTACTGATCTCAGAAACGGCCGGTCGAAGCTGAATCGCGTCTCGGAGCGAATAGCCACAAAGAACCGCGTCAAAGATATTGCTCCTAAAAGGCATATATTCGAAGACTCCTGAGGACATGGTAAATTCCGAGGGTCCTGGCAGGAACAAATGTTTTGCAGCAGCTAGCATTTCAGGGATAGGATCATACATGATAATCTTAGATGTGCCATTCGTTTCGTTAAGCGCAATTCGTGACATATTCCCATAACCTGAGCCGGCATCCAGCAGAAGGTTGCCCGGGTGAACGCGTCCATGAATTCCTTTTAGTCGGAATTTCATGTCTTTTCCCAATGAAATGGCCCTGTTTACTTTGTCGTACACTGGAATTACAAAGCGTAACACTTCGATAACTTCACCCCAGTATCCATGACCAAGTCCTGACATCTCTGAAATCTAGTGCAAGAACCCTTGCTATTAATTTTCACATATTTTTTGGAATCCTTAGCTATTAACTATAGAACCGATGGACGCAATCTGTAAATCTGAGGTCTGTTGCTTGTCGTTTTTTTCGTTGTTGCTTTTCTTGTCCCCATTCCGAACTAATTTTTTATTTTTTAGCTTTTAATTCGTCTTTCGCATGGGGCATTCATCGAGCTCTAAGAAGGATTAAATAAGTACTATTCTTATAGAAAATCTCATGCCTTCGGAGAGAGAATATGTTTGTCCGGATTGTGGTTGCCTTTTGATACATAGCAATCCGCTTACTCTTGAAAGCATGATGGATGTTCATAATCAGCTTTGTGTTGTCAAACGCCAAAATTCAATGGCTTCGCAGCTCGCTAATAGGATATCTGCTCCCCCAAAACCTGTTACAACTGGAGTTCAAAGACCCGGTGTGACATCTGCCACTGCTAATATTAGTACTACCGCTGCTACTACTGCTACGACTGCAGGTAGTGCTAATACCACTATATCACTTAGTGGCACTGG
>DAOM01000186.1 GCA_002501855.1 Candidatus Nitrosopolaris nunavutensis | reverse complement strand
TTGCAATCAAAATCCAAACCTTTGGGTTTTGAAGATCCCAGACTAGCACCTCTTCTTGATTCGGAAGTAACACCAACATATCTATTCTACAGAATAGACATAAATCCTATAGTACCTGTGGTTGATGCAATTTCTTGGACACTTACTGTGAAAGGGCTAGTTAACAACCCCTTGACAATCACTTATGAAGAGATAAAGTCTATGCCCTCAGTCAAAGAGTATGCCACGCTACAGTGCGTAAGCAACAAAATAGGAGGGGATTTGACAAGTACAGCATTGTGGAAGGGCGTACGGTTGAAGGATGTGCTCCAGAAGGCACAGGTGAAGCCAGGAGCAAAATACATAGCAGTCAGATGTTACGATGGTTACGATGTCGGAATACCTTTGGAAAGAGGACTTTTGGACGGGAGCATATTGGCCTATGAGATGAATTTAGCTCCTCTTACTTCGGAACACGGCTATCCTGTTAGAGCTATTGTCCCTGGTTTGTACGGAATGATGAATCCAAAGTGGATAACCGAGATGGAGCTTGTTGATAATGTTTATGAAGGTTATTGGGCTAGGAATGGTTGGACTAATGTAGCTACGGAAGATACTCATTCGTTCATAGTTATCCCAGGACAGGCACCAGTAAGGGTTAGATTTAGAAATTTAGACGTAGAGAATATAAATATCGTACCTGGTCAAAAGGTGCCGGTTGCAGGGATAGCTTTTGCAGGAGATCGAGGGATAGCAAAGGTTGAGGTGAGCACAGATGGTGGTGTCACTTGGAAATCAGCTAGCATAAAGGATCCGCTCTCAAAATATACGTGGGTCCTGTGGACTGCAGGATTCACTCCAGCCACAGCTCAAGGGAATTACAGAATTGTCGTTAGAGCAACTGACAAAACAGGAAAAGTCCAAACAGCTGAGGTAAGACCGCCATTCCCAGACGGAGCAACAGGATACCATATGATCAATATATAAAAGTGCGGCAAACTTAGTTTCAACAGTTTACGGGCGAGTATTACATTACAGTACAAAATTAGAATACTAGCATCGATACATAGTAACTCACTTCTACTTTTCTGGCGACAATATGAATGACCATAAAAATCATCAGCTAATTGAAAAATGTCTTGTCAAGCTATTTTATCACGACTTCTCCTTGCTCTAAACGGTATTCCAAATAGATTATCTACTCTCTGTGTTTAAGCGGTATTCGAGCTACATTGAGAATATCCTTAACCTCACCTTCTCAGATTAACTCTTATTGAATGCCTAGTGCCTGTGGACTGATTATATCATTTGCTGCCTAAAACTCGTTCGTTATCATCGTATTCCGAGGGCGTCTCTCAGATCTATTTCGTGATCCTGCTCCTCTGCTATAATATCCCTCAATGCTTCAGAAAGAGCAAATTCACCAGCGCGTTCCGCCTGACGGATTCTCTCCCTGTAGCTCTTGATAGTTTCTTGTTCAGCTCTGAGGTCAATCTCAAGCATCTTCCTTGACTCTTGGGAATATTCTGCTTCTTTGCCTTTCACGGTCGGGTCTCCGCCCAAGTAGTCGATCTGCCTAGCCACCTCCAGGGCATGTGCGAGCTCCTGCGAAGCGTGCTTTTTCAACTGTTCAGCGATGTCTCCATACTCGGCACCCTTCAATGTAGAACTGAAGACCACATACTGGATAATCGCTTTGTACTCCCTTGCCAAATCTTCATTAAGTCCTCTGACAATTTCGACCTTGCTAGACGATGAGGCTCCTTCCGCGTCAGCTGCTGCAGAATTCGAGCTATTTGACATAGGTTCACCTTGGTTCACTCTTTAACTTAAGTGTTTTCAAATCATGCTATATGCGTACGTGACTAAGAGTTAGTAAATATCAAACACATAAAGTTAATTTGTTTTAATAATTGATTACATTTTGCACTTCTTTTGACAGCCCAAGTTTCAACAACAATTTCAATATCGCCTATCTATTGAAGAGAATACTATCGAGACTTGCTGTTATCCTGTTCTATTATGTTAACCAAATGAGTCGTTGTAAGCTAAGTAGCATAGACCTCAAGATCTCATACATAGCAAGTACGTAATATAGATCGAATTGTAATATGTATAATAAATGTACAAGGAAAGCCAGTACACGGGTTACCTGAAGGATCTCAGGGTGATGGTACTCAGAATAGGTATCACCGTGGGATTAGTTACAACCCTTTGTATGACTTTCAGTATTAGTATCTTCGATTTTAACGGTTACAAAATTCCACTACTATATCCAGGGCCCTTGAATAACCTAGCAACTCAAATAATCCACATTATGAAGGAGAATCTGCTCCCCAAAAACGTTAACCTTATACAAGTTACGCCACAAGGATCTTTCCTTACTCAAATCTATGTCGCAGCCTTGATAGGTATAACTTTGGCCGTTCCAATTACGATTAGGGAGTTAGCAGCATTTGTGGGACCAGCACTTAATCAACATGAGAAAGCAACTATAAAAAAAATTACAACACCTGCCATCGGACTTTTTGCAATAGGCTGCTTATTCTCATACTTTTTTGTTATACCAAACACACTCAATTTTTTGTACAAATATGGAGAGTCAATTGGCGTTAGTACTTTCTTTAACGTATCAGAATTTATTCCATTTGTAATGCAGTTCCTAATCGCATTTGGATTTTCATATCAATTCCCTCTAATAATGTGGGCTATTACGTTATTCAAGATAGTTGAGCCTACGTTTTGGAGGAGCAATCTGAGGTATATGATAATCATGTTTGTCATCTTCGGTGCGGTTATAACCCCAGATGGTAGTGGAATCACTATGTGGTTCGTTGCCGGACCAATGCTTCTCCTTTATGTGCTTGGGATGCTGTTTATAGAGTGGAAGATTAAGAGAGAATCCTAAAATTACTAAGGTTGAAAGTGCATTAAGCACTAAGGCACACACCAAGTAACCTTCTTAATCAGCTCGGGGATTTTTGACCATCAATGATACTTGATATGCGTATGCTGAGTACCAATGTCCCAAATTTCAGAGATAAAAAAATCTTAAATTTACAGAAGTATCTTCTGAGCCTATGAAATTTATTGCATTTCGAAGTTCTGCTATATGAATTGGAGGAGGTTCTATATACTCTTTCTAACAAATTCTTCGGTACAGGCAATCCATAGCGGTTAATAGAGTTTTTTTCCAAACTCTGGAGACTTTAGACTCTTGCCATTGATTATATGTATTTTTTTCTTATATGAATCACGACTTGCGTATACCCAAAGAGTGAAATCTGCATGCCAGATTTAAAAACCTTATAATAAATACTTCAGGAGAAAATCCATGTAGATGGAATTTTCCTCTTTTCATCCGTAACCAAATTTAGCAGGCGATACTGCTCTTACTGTTGTTCTTCCCAATTGAACTTTCTAGCAACAAATGATGATTGCTGTTATAAACGTATCAAATCTATTTTTATTATAAAGACGATCATTCGGTTCAGATGCTTTAATTTATCTTGTAGCTAAACCCATTTCGTAACCACAAGAAGTTGCAAACATGCAGGTTTTTGCGAATTACCTTCAGGTTCAGTCATATCATTTATTTAATCATCATATTAGACCTGTAAAAAATGCGACAACAATGATTGCTGTGGGTTGAACCCCCTATTTTGCTTTTAGCAACAACCTGTGAATTTTTGTCCTAATTTATTGCCAATAGTGTGAAAAATCTACTCTAGATGCATCATAGAGTTATCTCTTTTTCCTCCCTGTTCGCTCCATTTCTTTTGCTAAAGCCTCACCGGCTTTTTCATCAAGGTTTAAAAATCTTGCAAATTCCTCGGGATCTTCTTTATTATCAATCATAATCTGGATCAGATAAGGTAAGTATATCGAGCCAAAAATACTCTTTGATGTGTGAGCTTTTCTTGCTAGATCTAATATTAAATTTTTCATTGATTGGCCTCTCGCAAAGATAGGCGCCATTACTGGCCAGATCATACTATATTGGTTGTATTTTATTCCCTTGTTGCGAGAGTTTTCGAATAAACCATACGCGATTATATTGTCTAGATACTTGAGGAGGCTCCATTGCCTATTTTGTCCGATTCGTCCTACTATTATGTCTACTTTCGAGAGTACGTCAAGAAGCGCAGCCATACTATTGTAGTTAATACGCGAGGAGACTATACTGGAAAACAGGGCGTTAATCTTATCCTTTCGCCTTGCGTCAGATGAAATACCAAAGTGTGGGTCTGGATAAGTTGCATCCGCGTGTGACAGAAACGCTTTTGCCTCCTGCGGAGAATTAGAAGAAAAATAACCGTTTATTGCACTTGCAATATCTATTTCAAAGATATCTTCCCGCATGACATTATAGCCGGCAACTTTTCCTTGCGCACTATTTAATAATGATCGGATATCTCCACGGCAGCGATTTACAATTAAAATTTTTTCTTCAGTGTCCAAATTCTTATTGTGGTTTTTTAGAACATAATCTAAGAACATGATCAACTCTCTAGGAGGAACAGGGTTAAATTTTACGATCTTGCAAACTTTTGCAAGTTGTTTAATTTTTGTATTATCTTGAGTATTGGCAGCCATGATGACAGGGATGGTCGGTTCTTTCATCATTTTAACAAGAGACTCTATTCCACCAGCGTCTTCTCTTCCAGAAATTCCATCAACTTCATCCAAGAATAATAACATAGTTCTTCCAGATACACTTGTATTGTTAAACATTGGCATGATCAGAGTTTCGAGATCTTCTCTATTCCTGGTATCGCTGGCGTTCATTTCAATTAAATCATAGTCAAATTTGCGTGCCAATACTTGCACGAGGGTTGTCTTACCAACCCCACTAGGTCCAACTAATAGCAAAGGCCTACTTCCATCAATCCATCGTGATAACCATTTCATTACAGCCAACCTGGCATCTTCATTTCCTATCATTTGCTCCACCTTTTGTGGGCGGTAGATATCGGTCCACATCATATTGATTATATACCGAAATAATCTATCATTAAATATATTCTTTGTAGACTGTAATCTGGTTCCTGCAATGAATGTTCTCCTTCCCGACCACGCAAAACAAAAGTAATGCTAGAACATGAGCTAAACGAAATATACCGTTTATTACTAGATGGTACAAGCGCACAAGAAATCAAAGGAGCCGAAACATAAGCGATAGAAATTAAACCAAATATATGAAAAAATTGAGAGACCACAAGCGCCGCTTTTAATATTGTTCTGTTTAAATTGTAATGCAGGGTTTAGCTGTCTTGGACTTCATGTTCAAAGAGTATGTCAGACTAGTTTGTTATTCAGTCAAATGATTGGTTGAATCTTATATATGATATGCTCGTTCGAGGACCATATTGCAAATTGTGAAAGCACCTACCTGGTTGAGAATGCTTGAGATGCCGCGAGATACAAAGCAGAAGATGTATTGTGCTTTGGTAAGAATATCTCCCACAAAAGGTTACAGAAGTTACTGCCGAAGAGGTTCGGAAAAAAGATTCAAGGAGGTTTTGGAAAACAAGGAGCATTGATGAATATTGCATCGGTTGAAAATGAAATGTTGATGAAACAAATAAAGTCAATTGTATGTTAGCTCATTAGTTGTTTGTTTTATTGATGTTGGCCGACATCTAAGAAACCTCAAACCTAGGTACTGATCATAGAGAAAAATACTTTACCGTTTATAGTTCAGCTTTTACTCTTTTTACTAAATCAAACACATCTATTGGCTTTCTAATAAAATGTCCTCCGCTGTTTTCCAATATCGTGGCTAGAACATTTTCATAGTCTTTGGTTCGATATCGCCCCGCTAATACTTCATAATTGACTCCAAAAGCTATTATAAAAGATACCCGAATTTTGCTATCTATTTTTCTGATTTTTTCATATAGTGCAAGTCCGTTGATACTTGGCATTCCGATATCTAATAGCAATAGAGCGTATGACCCCGGAATGAAAGCACTTAATGCAATACTTGGGTCATTATATGCGTCAACTTGATTTTTGAACCCATTATCCTCTAGTGTCATCTTGAAACAAAGCGTTATATCAGGCTCATCATCTACAATTAAAATTCTTTTACTGTTAGTTCTAGAGTTATTGGTTAATGATGGGAGATGTTTTCCATTTGCTTCTTCATATTGATCCTTCTTGATGTTAGCTGAATTCCTTTCCGATAGGAAAAATAATCCATATGAAGGAGTAGCGATAATATGTTCGTCTTCCTCCCTTGTCGCTGTTGTAATAATTGGATAAATTATGTGCCCTTCTTGTTGTTGAAGTATTATCACCCTAACAATGAGAATAGTTGACATGGGTATTATTTCGAATAAGGCAATGGCTACGGCTGTTATACCTGCGGCTACTTTGGTGAAAATAACGCCCATATCGAATAACACAATGGCTATTGCTACTGTCATACACGCGTCTACTTCACTGTAACTGACTTAGCAAGGTTGCGTGGATAATCGGGATCTGCATTCTTTGCAAGCGCCAGATAATATGCTAGAATCTGAAAGGGCAATACTTCGATAATAGGGTAAAAAGTACTCTTCACAGATGGTATCTTAATAAAGATATCATATACATTATTTGGCCTATCAGAAATACCGATTATCTTAGCTCCTCTTGCTTTTATTTCGTAAGCACTAGCAATGTTATCTTCAGAAGCGATATCGTTAGGGTTTACTAATAGTACGTAACTGTTTCTATCAATTAATGCTAGTGGGCCATGTTTCAATTCGCCAGCTGCAATGCCTTCTGTATGGACATAAGCCAGTTCTTTTATTTTTAACGCGCCTTCTAGCGCGATAGCATAATGGATAGATCTACCGATGATATAAATATCTCTTGCATCTCGAAGTCCCTCTGCAATACTGCGGATTTGAATTTCAGTGTCTAGTACTTGTCGAAGTGCACCAACAAGAAATGCTTTATTCGCCTCAAAGTCTAGGCAACCATTGCATAACCTATCCACTATGGTATAAATTAGAGACAATTGAGCCGTGAAACTTTTGGTTGCTGCTACTCCTATTTCAGGTCCACAGTCTATGCTCAAAGACGAGTCGCTAATTCTGGCTAGGGATGAAGTTGGATTGTTGACAATAGAAAGTATTCTAGCTCCCATTTGCTTTGCAGCCTTTACAGATTGCAAAACGTCTGCTGTTTCGCCACTCTGTGAAATGGCAATTATGGTTGAAGTATCGTCAATATCATCGAACGTATATT
>DAOM01000320.1 GCA_002501855.1 Candidatus Nitrosopolaris nunavutensis | reverse complement strand
CAGTAAGTGGGTGTAACTTTCCTAGTCCTGCTTTAATAGCCAAGTCTCTTATTCTGTCTGATAGTGCTTGTGGGCGAACGTCATGGAAATATCGTCTATTACGAGTTTGCATATGTAGATTTATTGCATTAGCAGCTTCAGGCGTTGTAAAACATATTTGCTCCCATTTTGTATTTCTGTATATCCTTATTTTGTATAATTTGTAATCGTCTAGGTATTCCATATCTTTTATAGGATTGATTTGAACGAGAGCTTCACGTCGCATACCAGTTGAACATAGTGTTAGAATAACACATTTGTATTTCACGTCAGCGACAAAAAGCAGCTTTTGAATCTCTTCATGATTATATCCTCTGATTTGATTGTCAAATTTCTGTTCGCCTATAAACCTAGATACCTTTTTCCAATTCAGTAAAATATCATTCATTTCATAATAATGCTTGATTGCTGCTAGTGCGACGTTTCTATATGAAGACGATAAACCTTCATTTTTCATAGACATTAGGTAGGAAATAACGTGAGTATCGGGTGTCTTATCCGATACTTTTTCGTATCGGGTAAAGCGTTTTAAATGATAGGCATATTGCTCTTTGGTCCTTTCTGATTTGAGTGAGTCTAAGAAATTATCGACTGTTTGCAATTACCTTCATTAGTTGTAGTTTCGCAATTATTTAATAGTTTAAAAAGACTTTGAAAATATAATTTAATAGTTTGTGTTTGTAAACTATTAGAACCTTGAATTAAATACTGCCGCTATGTCTTGCGGTAACTAGGAGATATATACTTATCAAATTGCCCCACTGAGATCAAACCTTCTGAAATACGGATTAAAGCAAAACCAACAAAACCAAAAGAAGGCTAATGGGTTTTAACGAAGAAGAAGAAGCAGAAGACGATATAGATATTTAGTAAAGATTGTTAGGTAGAATTTCTTCAAGAATTAGCTTTGCGGGGGCTCGCGAAATAATTAGTACAATGATATCTATTTTTTATTTATGATTAGAATGTGCACGTTCTTTGATCAGAACAAAGATCGATAAGCAGCGTAAATTAAGGTATTATGAGTAATTTGGCAACGAAAACTGCCTGAAACTTTTATGTCATATTACCACGACGTATTCATATAATTCCGAACGGCTTCTGTATTTCACAAAACAAACGAAGTCAGGTCGGGATCTCGTCTTATTTTTATTCCTTCCAGTATGCATTCTTATCGTGTCGTAGCGTGACATCTAGCAATTGGACTTCTCTATACCTTTCTAAAAAACTGTGTCCTTTTTCTGTTGTTGTGTATACTTGAGATGGCGCTGCTAGGTCGGTTCTTTGTTTGATAAGCTTTTGCGATAGCAATGAAGGAATATATCGCTTAATTTGGATATGATTGAGGTTAGCTTGCAGCATTATTCTCGTTTTGGTTTCACCGGAGACCGCTGAATCAAGTATCATGGCTACAATATCTGTATGGCATCTATACTTCAAATTCTACACATAATTCCGGATGTTTAGTATAAATCATATAGTAAAATTTATCTGCTCTTAACATAACGCTCTATTGACCTGCTGGCAACGCCCATCAAAGTGTTTGAATATAGGTTAAACGCGCTCAAGAATCGCTCGGAATTAGCAGTAATCCTGCCCGTTAATGGATGATATTTAGATAACTATACTGAGGGTGCCACTTCTACTGGTACATTGTTTAGAACTCACGATGGTTGTAATAAAGTTGGAGACAGCGAACGAAATCCAAATATATCTAATCAAAGTGAAATTATATGCAAGTCTTTTTCCTGTAATCATTGTTAAATCGCTCGTTCACAAATTTTCAGACTTTCTGTGGCAGTGTTATCACTGTTACCATTAATATGATGACAATCATAGGCAATTCTTTTCATATATGGCCCTAAGCAAGTCATCCTCACATTATGTATGCACGTGATCCACCAACTAGCATCGGAGTAATGCTTCAAATGCAAATTGTATTGATGCTCATCCTGCTTTTCGTCTCAGCAGTATTCAGCAGTGTCCGCTACAAGTGGCAATAATAAATTTTAGTGATAGATGAAATAGCCAATTTCTCCCTGCAAGGCCTTGATTAGATAAATATAGGGACAAAGCAACGCTGTGCAAATGAAGAATGCTCCCGATTAGACTAAGGAGGCGACATTACAAATAATCGATAATGTCTGTGGTGAGCTCCCATGAGGACGTCCAAATCATACAGGAGTTCAGAGTCAGCTTCAATGACTTCTGAGCTTATGCCATTTGTGACTGCACTTGGTTGCGGGTTTTTAGACGGTTTTTGGGGATACGCGATAAAACCAGCTTTATCTACTTACAATAGTAGGATATCATTTAGTATTGACAGGGCCAAGGTTCAAACATTCTCGATACAGGAGGGATGGACTAGACACTACTTTCTGACACTATTTCAGTCAGCAACTATAGTTTGACATGAACCCCAACGTTATCCATAAATTTGAGTCTAAAGTTCGTCATCCACTGGAACCTTATGAATAAAATGAGTATGAGTGTCTGACTGCGCATTATTGGCTGGTACTCCACTTGGCTCCGCCGACAAAGAGCAGTCGGTTGCATGTTTTAACCGTAATTGAGTCCATGCATATTGCTTCTCTTCCTCAGTAATAGTACATTGTATCTTTATTTGTGTAACTCCATCCTTATCAACAAAAGAAGTGTATTCACAACTATCAGACGCATCTACCAGAATCTTATGAAGATCGTTATCGAGCGAAGAAACATTCTCGGCAGACGAGAGTATTTCTATTCTTATCGGAAGTCTGTAATTGCTCATACAACTCAATATCAATTTGACTATTTATAGTTTTTATAAGTCCTATGTTACTATCATCAAGTAAAAATAATATAAATAAAAATAATCATAATATTATCAAATAATTAGACAGACATTGTAAATAATTCAGTAGGTGTATACAATGTTGTGTCTGTGCTAATAGTTCGGACTGTGAGGACTACAAAGTTGGTTTAAATAATTCAATCACTTTTGGTAAGTCGCCTATACATCCTTTTGGTACGTTATACAGGTATTTTCTATATATTTCAGAAAACCTAGATTTGTTTGCTATTAGATTGTCAATTTTTGGTTTTGATATTGTATTGATATTGGTTTCTACAAGTCCAGGATTGACAGTTACTACTTTGATGTTTGTATTCCATAGCTCCATTCTTAAAGCATCAGTTATAGCTTCTACAGCATACTTCGTAGCTGAATAGGCTCCTATTAATGGCAGAGATATCAATCCCGATACTGAGCTTATATTTACAATTCGCCCTTGATTATTTTCCAACATAAATGGTAATACTTTCTTGGTAAATTCAAGGAGCCCAAAGAAGTTTGTTTCAAACTGATTTCTTAGATCTTGCACTGTTATATCCTCAATTGCTCCAGGTTCAACGTAGCCTGCATTATTTACAAGACCATAAATTGTACCTCCTTTAGCCTTTGATGATATATCATTAATGATGCTGCCGAATCTTTCTGGTTTAGTTATATCGAATTCCATTGGAATATAATTATCTCGGTTGTCTTCTCTTGATGATGTTAATAATTTAGAGGAAATAGCAACAAGCTTATCGTATCTCCTTGCTAATCCAAAAACCTGATAGCCCGATTCCACCAGTTTTATAACGGTAGCTTTTCCAATACCGCTAGAAGCTCCAGTAATAATAATCGATTTTCTCAATTTATCCTTCTGGGTATTAATTAGAACGAAATATAGGCTCTCTGATAGGTTCAGTGTGTTGCAATAACCTATGCATTCTATCAGGCATTCAAATGATTAGCTAGGGATCGTGGCTAAAGGCAAGGAAATTAGCATATACCTTGCTTTCTGCATTATGTGGCCGGAATAACGATAAACCTACGTGCTCTCGTTTCAGGGCTTATTATGGTAGCGGCAATATAGAGTAATTCTATCTTACTCTGGCAGTAATATTGGAATATCAAATGATGCTAAAGCAACTTCACTATCTCTAGCAGCTATCTTGATGATGACTTGATGTGCTCCTTCTTGTAAGAATTGATATTTTAGTGAGAAAATGCCATGGGAGGCAGTTAGATTATCAAATGTGACAAAATAGTTTTTGTTATTGATTGTGTTACTATTATTGAAGTTTGCGGTTACATTTTTTATCACTGCAATATGTATATGCGTTAGGTCTAAGTCTTTGCTAGTGTTTGCACTAGACACCTTGAAATTTAGTTGTGTAACATTTCCCACAAATGGGTATGGCGGTGAATAACCAAATTGGATTTTGATATTATTTATTTTATCTAGCCATGTCTGAACATTATTAGAATATGAGTTAATTATGATGCATTTCTTGGCAGCACTAGGACTTGCATCAGCACTTATGATGCCCGAGCAATCAGGCGCGAGAACTTGTCCATAAAATACTGACAATCTAGGCTCATCAACGGTATAATGACCTGGGCCCAATGTGACGGTAGTATCTCTTGTTGAAACCTTGAAGGCGATGGGTTTTGGATTATTTCCTAAAACGGTTATCGTAGAATTAGACGCCGATAAACATCCTGTAGAGCATCCCGTGTTATTGAAATGGTTTATTATTATCAATTGTGCTCTTGGAGTTGAGCAAATTTTTTCTTGACCCATAGATCTTTCGTTGGTAGGATGAAAAATATAAAGACCGCCAGTATTCAGAAGTGGCTTCAGAGTAGTGGAGCTGCTATTCACACATGATTGTGCATAAACTAGAGGTGGTGTTGTTATAATATTAACTGGCGTTCCAAGCTGGAGTACGAACGGAAACATAGATAATATAATCATACACAGGCAAGCTGAAAAAGTCATATTCATCAAGGTGGGAGATTCGAATTTCCTATATATGTTCCTTTGATCAACTCCATCAGTTGTCTAACTGAAACGCCTGTTGCGTTGGAAGTTGTCTCAACCAAGTACTAGAGGTTGAAAAAAATTTTGGCAATACTACCGGCATCTTAGATGGAACATCAATTCTTAAAATTGGCGAAAATGGAAAATGGAATAAATCGAACATAATGACCAAACGTCTTCTTTTTGGCACCCTTATGAGTCCAACTAGCGTTGCGACAGCCCATCAGCTGCTATTGTCACAATTTAATGCTTCAATTGATGCAATAATATTTGATGAAATTCATTCATATGATTTCTACACTTTTCTCTCGAAATTATTTGATGAGCCTTCCCATCAGATGGCAATGCTAATGCAAGATATTTTATAAGCTCTGCACTTGAGGATGTCGAGACAATTCTTCATTTGCAGATGCGTGCGTATCTCAGCTAGGCGGAGATCTATAATGACTATAGCCTTCCTCCTTTGATACAGACATTAAAGGAGATTAAACAAGAATTTTCACAGCAGGTATTTCTGAAGGCCACGGAAGAAGACGGGAATATAATTGGTTCAGTACGAGCTTATCTTGAGAAAGAAACTGCATATATCGGACGATTGATCGTCAAACCAGATTCTCAGAACAAAGGTATAGGAACTAGACTCATGCAAGCAGTTGAACAACACTTTAAATTCGCTGATCGCTATGAACTGTTTACAGGATACAAGAGTGCTCGGAATTTATACTTATACCAAAAACTTGGATACCTTGAGTTCAAACGAATACCCGTAAACGACTCGCTTATGATGGTGTTTTTGGAGAAATATAGGAATAATAACCAACAAAGCTAGGGAGAAATTACGTTGAAAATATTCAGGTAGTGGCAAGTAGAGTAATATTATTATTAGTTGCACAGATTAACATTGTTACTAGCACAGCAACAACATCCTTCTTCTTGCAGTTTCCAATTGCAGTTTGGGCACTCAATGGAAGATAGGCTAGATTTACACTCATCAAGTAAACATCCATAATCAGCACTCTTTACATGCATACTCAAGTTACATACGAATTACCATATCAAATCTTAAATGTTTTGTATAAAATGCCTATCATATTGAGAGGACCCACGGGATCAGCCAAAAACTAAAGTAGTCCATTAGAAGATTCAGCTTTAATGGACCCTGACCTAAATGCTAATGCCAATCCATTGATGAAGCATTAGGAAAGAAAAATGTGGTAGGAAAGTTGTTTCACAGAAACTCACGTACAACTGATCCAATGGATTAAGTCATTTCAATAAAGAGATTATAATTCATTATCTGTCATTTTGAATGCAAGCTAGAAACATGTATTAATCGAGTGGTAGTGAAAAGGAAGGACAATAGAACTAGCGAAGTAAAACAGTATTATGACTTTTTTCATTCATTCTTTTCTTCTTTCATTCTTTTCCTCAAGTCTATCTCTGAGATAAGAGTTGGAATAGAGGAGATTTAAATTGATACAGATGAAAAGGAATCAAAACAGGTTGGCGACGAAATATTAGGATATTTTAAAAAGAGGCAATCATTAACCTAGACATCCTACAAATCTAAGAGTACAAGTTAAGAACATAAATCTATAAGATCAAGCTATAATATTTTTTGAATCCTGTCTAAGAAAACCTTATTTGAATCACTTTTGCAACTTTAGAAGTTATGAAAATTGTAGCAGTTCTTTATCCTGGAGGCGAAATAGCAAAAAAGACGCCGGAGCTCCTCGGTTGCGCAGAGAATGCCCTTGGCTTAACAGATTTTCTCCGAAATCAAGGACATGAATTTGTTGTATTGACTGATAAGGAGGCTGAGCTTGACAAACATCTCCCTACTACGGATATTTTGATTACTACTCCGTTTTGGCCAGCATACGTTACAAAAGAAAGAATTTCAAAGGCGTCTAAACTCCAGATCGTCCTGACTGCGGGAATTGGTTCTGATCATATAGACTTGGCGGCAGCAGCTGCACGCAAGATCACGGTGGCTGAGATTACTGGTAGCAATGTTGTAAGTGTGGCTGAGCAAGTGGTAATGCATATTTTAGCACTTGTGCGGAATTACATACCTGCTTACAAACAGGTTCTTGATGGTAGATGGGATATTGCAGAAATTGCGGCAAATGCACATGATTTAGAAGATAAAGTTGTTGGAATCATAGGAGTGGGAAGGATTGGACAGCGGGTTTGTGAAAGGCTGAAGGCATTTGATGTTAAAATGATATACTATGACTATCACCGGTTGAGCACTGTAGAAGAGTTTGCACTTGGAGCACGTTATGCTAATTTAGATCAACTTGTCGAACAATCCGACATCATTACTATCAATACTCCGTTAACGCCTGAGACAGACGGCATGTTTAACCGCGGTCTTCTTTTCCATATGAAAAAAGGTGCATATCTTATCAATACTGCACGAGGTAGGATCGTCGATACTCTTTCCCTCGTAGAAGCGCTGGAGAAAGGCCATTTGGCAGGCTATGCAGGTGACGTTTGGTTTCCTCAACCAGCGCCAAAGGACCATCCATGGCGGCGTATGCCAAATCATGCAATGGTTCCGCATTACTCCGGTACAACTTTGGAAGCACAAAGGAGATACGCGGACGGAATAAAGGACTGCCTTCTCCGTTTTATGAATGGGCGTCGTATTGAACGAGATTATCTTATTGTAGATAACGGCAATGTGGTAAGCCCTAGTTACAGCTATGCGTTCAAGACGTGAGCGAACTTGAATGATTTATGCTTCACGGTACCTACGGGTGAACCGATAGACAAATTGGCAGTGGAATAATAATTGTAACGACTGAGAGAATGGATATATGAAGTTTTTATGATCCACGTCTAGCAGAAGACGTGTTTATTTCATGGATAGCCAGATGTTCTAGTACCTTTGTTTCACTGTCAAATAACGAAATACCATTCATGGCTTTAAATTGCAGCTTTTGTCATTTGTGAATAAAATCTGTCATAGAAAGTAGAGTCCATCTCTCCTGTGTCGAACAATTGAGAATAATAGCGAAGTTTTTTGGTATCCATGTAGGTTAGGACACTCCTGTCCATCCACCCTTGTCTGCAATACCAGGATAATTCCATCCTGAACAGCCTAGCAGGAGTCACCCATCTACCATTCAGTTTTCTTGTCCAGTCGTTTATATTCCAATATTTTAGAGGCCAACCATTCTATAATTTTATGGTGTGAGAATAATAGCACCATAAAATCGACTCCGATGGAAATGGTTGGCCTTTGGCATTTAACCCCTTAGCATATTTATGACAGCCATTTCTTGTGACTCCTGGTTCTGAAATGGTAAGAGCAACTATTGAACGAGATGGACAGATGGAGTCCATGAAGACGATCGGTGCAACCGTTCTTGCAAATGCCTGTGGTCCATGCATAGGTCAATGGAACAGACCGGAGCTAAGAAGAGGAGAATGTAATACCATCCTCACATCCTTTAACAGAAACTTTCCAGGACGAAATGATGGTAGAAGAGAGACAATGAATTTTATTGGAAGCCCTGAGATTGTCCTGGCTCTAGCGCTTGCTGGAAGACTTTCGTTTAATCCTCTTGATAGCGAGTTAACCGCAGATGACGGTACAAAATTCAAGCTGGATCCTCCTAGGATAGCACCTGAGATTCCAACAAATGGTTTCGAGGAAGTCACTGACGTTTATCTTTCACCATCGGATGAGCCTGATAGGATTGCTGTAGTAATCAAAAATGACAGTAGCAGATTACAGAAGCTCGAACCATTTACTAAATGGGATGGAAAGGATTTTGAAAATCTCCCAATACTTGCAAAGGTGAAAGGAAAGTGCACCACAGATCATATTTCTCCTGCAGGGCCTTGGTTAATGTACAGAGGTCATCTTGACAAGATTAGTGATAACATGCTCCTTGGTGCAGTTAATGCATACACAGGAGGAGTAGGAATCGGAAAAAATAGTCTTAGCGGCAACACCAAATCATTCCTCCAAATTGCAAGAGAGTATAAAGAAAAGGCTGTGAAACGGATCATTGTAGGAGACCAAAACTATGGCGAAGGAAGTAGTAGAGAACATGCTGCCTTGACTCCTAGATATCTTGGATGTGTTGCAGTTATTGTCAAAAGTTTTGCAAGAATACATGAAACCAATCTGAAAAAACAAGGCGTTCTTGCTTTGACTTTTGAGAATGCAGATGATTATGACAAAGTGATGGACGGGGACAGAATAAGTATCTTAGGACTTCAAGACCTCCAACCTGGGAAGCCTGTAAAATGTTACATGCAGCACAGCGACGGAACCAGAGAAGATATAAACCTACATCATTCGTACAATAAATCACAAATAGAATGGTTTCATGCAGGTTCAGCGCTCAATATTTTGAGGCTGAAAGAAAATTATTAATTAACTACTTGCATCTTTGTCATCTCTTATTTATTAGGTAGTCTGATATTGCTCATTACGGGCTTCACGATGGTTATGTGGCATCCAAGTGTACCGACAAATTGTTGGGCCTGCCACGCTGAATAATATCGCGGACAAAGCGCAGAAGAAAAAGTAAAATCCTTCTATAGTCAAATCAAAGTAATGGGATTAGATCTAAAACCGTTTGTCGTGCCGTCACCTATAGTCATATCGGAATTAGCAAATAAAGTAGTGGCTGTTGATGCGCATAATGCTATCTATCAATTCCTTGCAACAATTCGTGGCCCAACAGGAGAACTTCTCACGAACAACAAGGGGGATGTAACAAGCCATTTGAGCGGATTATTCTACCGTAATATCAACTTGTTGGCTGACAATTTAAAACTTGTTTACGTTTTCGATGGCAAGCCCAGTTTATTAAAATCAAAGGAAATTGAACGTAGACGTAAAGTAAAAGCGGAGGCGTCCCAAAAATACCAAGAAGCAGTGACGGAAGGTAGACTTGAAGACGCGCGAAAGTATAGCCAGGCTACATCTATTTTGACTGATAAAATGATAAAAGAATCCAAAGAAATTTTGAACCTTCTTGGAATACCTTATATTCAAGCCCTCTCGGAGGGAGAGGCCACAGCAGCCCATCTAACAAAGACAGGTATAGCATATACCTGTGCAAGCCAGGATTATGACTCGATACTGTTTGGGGCAAAAAGACTGACCCGTAACCTGGCAATCAGTGGCAAGAGAAAAGTTCCTAATCGGAACATGTATTTTGAAGTTGAAACAGAAATTATCGAACACCAACAGGTTCTGGATCAAACTAAATTGACCCAGGAACAATTAATAGATGTAGGAATTTTGATAGGGACAGACTTTAACCCTGGCGGTGTTCCAGGCATTGGTCCCAAAACTGGTCTAAAGCTGATTAGGGAATACGGCAAATTAGAGAACGTTGAGAAAATTAAGAACACATTATCAGATATTCCATATCAAGAAATTCGGGATATCTTTCTAAAACCGGAGGTTTCAAATGCTGACGGTGTTGAGTTCACTGAACCGCGTTACGATGATATCATAAATTTTCTTTGTATAGAAAAAAACTTTTCTACAGATCGGGTAACTGGATCTCTAGAGAAACTAAAAAAATCAATCGTCCAACGTACTCAATCATTAGAAAAGTGGTTCTAGGTAACTAATGTTGTCGAGAATAAGTCACTAGCTGGCCAATACAGGCTATTCTGACGCTAACCGTAGCTTGAATACCTATTCCTCAAATTTTCACGTAACTTAAGAGCTAATTTTTCGGCAACTTGTTTTTGATATTCATTAGAACCCGCGGGATTTCTATCAGTAAACACAAAGGGTCCGTAAGCATAATTTCCCCCCGATACTGGAGCGACAGTTTCCAGAGACCCAAGTACGGAATTGATATAATTATTAATATCTGGTTCTTTGTTCGCATTTATTTGTTGTTCCTGAGTTAACTTTTTTAGAATATTCATCATCAGAGATGGCTCAAGCTTTCTATATCCAAACGCCGGAGAACTATTACTCATCTTCCTTTCTATTTTTGTGGCGTCGAGATCAACCTTTGCCCCGAGGATAATAGGTACTGGTTTGTAGATTGAGTCAATTTTGAGTTGCCATACCTCGTCAACATTTGAGACTGTCGCATCGAAAAATCCGTCCCTTAGCGGGCTTGTCGAGATAAGGAAATTCCAATTTTTTGGATTTGATGAATATTTTTCAAAAAGATATTTAGCGAGTTTACTATCTTGTAGAATCTCCATGCTAGAATAAAATCATATCGGAGTAAGGCAATATAGAGTTTCGCATACCGCATTCTAAAAAGAAAACACCTTCCTTTATTAAAATTAATAATCGTTCTCCTCACCCTATCATAAAGTTTTGTTAATTTGATTTCAAAATTCCGCAATTACATAAACACGTCTTAATAAGTTTAAAAATCTTTGAAACTTTGGATGGAATATACTGTATATTCCATCCACATTTTGATCTGACGGTTTGGCGGGTTTTCTTGATCATTCCTGACTTTCTAGTTATTGCTGATATCTGGAGTCAATACAAGATTACCTGTGAGTGTAGGCCAATTATACTTCATTTCAAATGCAATGCAGTTTGTTATTCTAGTTGTAATCTTCATTATTATGAATACACGATGATAGATTAAATCTGTCTTCCTGTCTCTAAAATCTAGGACAGATCTCCTCAATTTAGGTTTATTCAACCATACCTCAATAGACAAGGATGAACGGATTTGATATACCCTATTAATCCTAGCCGCTATTTTTGGATCTAATTTCAAGGAAAAATTCTTGTCTCTAGTGTTTCGAACCCACCTAGTTTTGGGTGATATCTAGAGGTCTGGCTTCTTGTCAAAAGTGTGCCTATATGGTGCCGCATAAAGTTCCATTCTTTTTAAAATTTTGCAGAAGAATACCTACGGTTAATCAGATGTTATTGCTATATGTTATAAGGATGAAGAGCATAAAAAATTGTTGATCGATGTAAACAGATCTGATGATAAATCA
>DAOM01000211.1:8712-10685 GCA_002501855.1 Candidatus Nitrosopolaris nunavutensis | reverse complement strand
TTTTTAAATTTATTTATCAATTAATGAAGCAACTTTCTTTTCATTCTTTGAGCTTCCTAAAAGGTACCCTTTTAACAATTGTATTCCAAGTGCCGGGTCTACACCTTTTGGACACACAACACTACAAGACCCTGCAAAGTGGCACCTCCAAATTCCATGTTTGTTATCAACAATATCTAACCTTTCTTTCATGGCAGTATCTCTGCTATCTTCAACATATCTGTATGCTTGAGCTAGAGCTTGAGGACCCGGGAATTTTAGATCCTCACCATTTGTTGGACATGCAGAATAACATAGTCCACACTTTATGCAATAGGAGAATTGTAAATATTTCTCAACGTCTTCTGGTGTTTGTTTGAATTCTCTTAATTTTTTGTTATCCTGTAATTGGATATTAGCATATGTATTATGTATATAGGGCTTCATATTCTTGTGATGATTAAAAAACTGTGAAAAGTCTGTTACAAGGTCACGTATATGTGGAAAATTTGATAGAGGTTGACAGGTAATTGTGTTGTTACCAATATCTTGTAATTCAGAGATGTTAGTATAGCAAGCAAGCCTTGGAATCCCATTAATTTTCATTCCACATGAACCACACGATGCCATTCTACAAGAGTATCTAATGCACAAGCTTGAATCAACGTATTCTTTGATATAAAGTAATGCATCAAGCACAGTGGTGCTACGTCCTACAGGTATTTCGAAGTCATCATAGTAGTGAGTAGCATCACCTCTAATGGTATTAGCCCTGAATATTTTAATAAAGGACTTGTCTTGTGTGACTTCTTTCTTGGAAGTTTCACTAATTTTAAATCGTTTTTCACTTCTCTCCTTTCTAACTAGCATTCCAATTTTTTTAATTATCTGACTCGTTTTCTTGTCATCACCTTACGGTATTTACTTTGGTTTTAAAGTGCATACTTAATGCCCTCATTGCTTTTTTAAGAAGTATTATCAAATACGTATTGCACGCTTTCCATCCTACTTTAAGCTAAGCTATCAACCATCTATAATAAAACGCTTCCTCTTGGAGTATAATATTAATTGCAAATAATTGCATCATAGATGTTCCAATAATATATTTGCATGAGCAAAGACATGGTAGGCAATATATGGCCACCAAATGTGCATGTCCGGAGGGTACAGTTGCTGGCCAAACGAGTTAGAATCCCTAGACATTAGTACAAAGAAGAAATGAACTAAACGACCCAGACTTTACTGAAATACGAAGAAGGTTTTCCTGCATCGAGATTACAAAACCGCATATTACAAAAGGAGCTGAATTTCCGTCATACCTTCTTAAATGATCCTATGTGATATTCAAAGAGAATACTCATCGTTTGCAAGAATGATACGCTATCTATGAAGCTTAATTATGAAATAAATTCAACACAGAAAAACACCACAATAATATCGATATTTGTTATTATTATATCAAAACATAAATGCCCTTATTCTGAATTTTAACAGTGTACGTTTTTAGAGGGATCTCAGCAGGAGGGTTTTCTGGTATACCGTTATCCAACTTGAAAACTGATAAATGTAGTGGGCACGTTACTGTTTTTTGTTCTTCATTTAAGAACCCATTAGAAAGATCAGCATATTCATGCGTACATATTCCATCAGTTGCATAGATTTTATCTTGTGCTTTGGCTATCAAGATTTTCTTATTATTGTAGTCAAAGCCAATAATGTCGCCATTGCCTAGCGAGTCTGCTTCACATACTTTTATCCATTCCATTAATGCATACTATTGAAGATATTGATAATTGTACTTTTCTCTGCAAAACCTATTGTTTTGGGATATATTTTATGTGACAGATTTCATAATTATGGCAGGTGCTCTATTTTGGTATTATAGATTTCATATTTCACCCGAACGAAGAAAAATGAAAATTACTGGTTAATAATGTGACTCTTATCTCATCATCTGATTGAAACTTCTAGGTTCTTTGGAAATAGTAACAGCT
>DAOM01000211.1:4559-8497 GCA_002501855.1 Candidatus Nitrosopolaris nunavutensis | reverse complement strand
ACTGGTTAATAATGTGACTCTTAACTTATCCTCCGAACCAGGTCGATATTGATGATCTGAGCAGAGAAATAGGAGTAATGCTCAATTTCTGCCGCTTATAGAACCCAGATACTTAAAAATTAGTACCAAAGTCTGATGAAAGCCTTTCAGATATTGCTGTTTTAATGGATATGCCAGGCTCACATCTTCTACCTCAAGCACAATCACGATTAATAGAATACTTCAAGTCTGTAGTAAGGTTGTCGGATACCAATCAGATATTCTTCCCCAGCTTTGCACACGGTCTGTAATATCTGTCAAATATCCTTTTTGAGCAAATTCTCGAAACCACACTTGATCTAGAGAGATTATATCAACAGGAGTTTGATTACCTAATGCATTTAATATCTGCGTCCTCGTCTGAGCATATGGAGATTGTATATATTTATATTAATATCCATGTCAGGATGTATTGCTCTTAACTCTTGTAATGCAGGTTGAAATAAGTGGACTCTTTGGTCTCTTAAAGGATTACCTCCTAAATTATCTACTACGATAGCTGTAAGTGTGACTTGATTTTTTGTTGAGCCAATGCTGGTAGAGTAATGAAGCCCGTAGAACGAGTTACTACCATACCAAGTGCTAACACAAATGAAATACAAAGAAATGAAAAAATGATACTCCTGCTGAGCATTAAAGAACCTTCTGAGCACCCATCCTAATAAAAATTTGTTCACAAAAACATGTTCGAAACCATTCTCTGTAAGTTGCTCCCATATTTTTAGCAGTCCAACCTTTTCCTTACAATTCAGTATAGTTTGCAGGAATCTATGTGAGAGGCTGTATTCGAAAATCATTGTCGGTAAGAGCCATTATAAAGGTGGTAAGTATAGAATCAAACTACTTTACATATGGAATGCTATGAGTTGCAGATGTACACCAGAAGAAGTCAAGAGAAGAATATTTTGCGAGATGTGTAAAATCTTGCTAAAGACGGATAATTATCTTAATGGATTATTTTGACAATTAGATAGATCTTTCTGAAAGTATAGTGTACCATAAATAAACGAGTAGAATGGCAGCTGCCTCGATTGGTAGAGCATAAATTTGAGGGATGAAAAAGTCACTAAAAATAAGTGGGGCCAGCAAAGGAAAGCTTGCTCCTGCATTTACAAAAACGTCATAAGCGATGTGCGAGATAAATGCTGCTAATGTGATAATCAGATACTGAGAAAATATATCCTTCTTCTCTGGAGCTAAAGGTGAATTGTGTACGCTCTTGCTATACGCCATTGTCTTTTTTTTCTTACCGGATGATGATTCAGTTGACATCATCTCATTCCAAACTGATACTTTTCGGAAGATTTGGCTTACCATCAAACCTATTAGAACCGAAGACAGGATGGCAAAAGAAACAGAATGACCCATTCTAGCTTGTATGTCAAACCCAGCTGCATTGAGCAAATGATCCGCGTCAATAGTTAATGCCATTAGCCCGCTCAATAAGCCCATCTTGAGATTCCTAGTAGGAAGAGCAACTACATAGCCAAAAAGAAAATGTCCTCCAATTTCTTGAGGAGTAAGTGAACCAAATGCATCAAATGTTATAATATTATTTACCTCGTTACTAAAGAAACCAATAAATGAATAAAGAAAGGCTAATGCTCCAAATGCTAAAGCTATTAAGATTATCGTTAAGGGTTTAGGAGCTCGTGAAGCGATCCGTTGGCAAAGTAACATATTGGAATCGATCTTCGAAGCTAGCAATCTGTATACTTCTATTATAAGGTTTTTGAGCGTTTGAGGATCAAATCCGGATACTGACATGAATCTTAAGACCACTTTGCTAAGTCGCCTTGCGCAAATTGCTGACTGTTTTTGAGATCTGGCTGAACTTGTCACTTGTTTGTAAACGCATGTGGTTTTATGTTATTTTATTAATTATAGATGTGAGTTTACTATTATTCTCGAGTAACGCGGAACAGGAACAGGGAACTACACGATTATCTTATAAACGATATTATTTGGAAGTAGAATAGTTTTTTATACCCAAACTAGACACTGCTAGAAAGATATAAACCATGGGGACTGTGAAAAAGAAACCAATTGTTTTCCGAGCAGGTAGTCATTCATGTCAAAAGCGATGGGGTAAGAAAACGCGTTGGTAAATATCGGCAATATATTAACATTGAGATATGACCCCTCTTCTGATTCAGTGACTAAAAATAATGATGGTGGTGGCATTAGAAATATAACACCAAATGAAATATCACAACTGAGACAAAGTACTACTAAAGACCACCACAATATACCATCCCCACAAGACCTAGAAAATGAAATTAGACGCCTAATAAAGAAAAGGATTGAAGGATCCAAAGCAAAACGAATAACAATTGCTCTGAGTTCCGGAGTTGATTCAAACGTAATAATTTCTCTGATTCGTAAAGAGTTTCCCGAGGTTGATATGGAATGTTTAAACGTGACTTTTGATGAGGATTCCAGCGAAGCTCTTCGCGCAGGACAAATAGCAGAAAACAATGAGGCGGGATTTCACGAAATTCACGTAGAGAATCCATTAAAAGATTTGCCTATGCTCTTGAGCATTATCAAAGAACCGAGATGGAATGTATATCAATATTATTTCATTGAGAAGGCAAGATCTATCTCGAACGTCTTATTTACCGGAGATGGAGGTGATGAGCTATTTGCAGGGTACACGTTCCGATACAAAAAATTTCTTGCAACTATAAAGTCATTGAATCGTCCTTCTTGCGAAGAGAGGGTTCATACGTATCTTCTATGTCATGAACGCGATTGGGTTCCCGACCAGGAAGACATGTTTGCCGGAACACAAATTAAATTTGCATGGTCTTCAATTTATCAGCTAGTTAAGAAATATTTTGATAACAATTTAGATCCACTAGAACAAGTTCTTCTTGCAGACTATCATGGCAAATTGATGTATGACTTCATACCTACTAATGAGAAATTTTTTAAACATTTTAACATTGATGGTACAGCGCCGTTATTATGCAGTCAAATCATTGATATATCCATGAAAATTCCATCATCTTTAAAATATGATTATGAAACCAACATAGGGAAAATTCAGTTACGTGAAATCATTAAACAAAACATGGCTGGATATTCTTCTGAAGGAATAAAAAAGATGGGTTTTGGTATGGATCTAGCTAAATTTTGGTCTAGATTTGGAAAGGAAATAGTCACTTCACATTTAGACAAAGGAAGAATATTTGAAGATAAAATAATAAACAAAGAATGGTACAACAAGTCATTGACTAGAATAAATGAGAATCGAGAAGAGGCTACAAGATACATGAGCAAGATGTTACAACTGCTCAGTTTAGAAATATGGTATAAGTTGTTTGTTACTTCAGAAATAAACGCTAGCTATTCAATATGAAAAAATCAAGCCATAAATAACGATTCGTATGTTTTTGTTCCTATTAAAATAGGAGTAAACCATCACAGGTTAGGAAAAGCAACACAACGAGTTGGTGGAATTGGCGGAACTGTTAGGACTTGTCTGGCTCTAAAACCCCGGATACATCTATGAATGAATAATTATGTGCTTAAGGGTAGGCTGAAACTGAATGTAGCACCTTTACCATCCAGATTATTTCGAGCCCAAATCTTGCCTCCGTGAGATTCTACTATACCTTTAGAAATAAATAAGCCCAGCCCAGTACCTGTGTTTGATCTTGTAGCAAATTTTGTAAACAGTCTTGTCGCTATCTCTGGATCTATGCCAGATCCTGCGTCTGTTACACTAATTATAACAAGCCCGTCTGTTGTCTTTTGTGTAGTGATAGTTATATTACCTTGTTTTGTAAATTTGACAGCATTGCTTAAAAGATTCGTAAGCACCTGATTAATCCTCGACTTATCTGCTTCCACGTTAATAATGTCACGTTCGGAGGATAATAATTCTAATTTTA
>DAOM01000211.1:0-4177 GCA_002501855.1 Candidatus Nitrosopolaris nunavutensis | reverse complement strand
CGTTTTTAAAATCAGCAAGAGTGTTAAGTAGAATTTCAGTCAGATTGAATTTTTCTTTATTCAATTGCAGTGGTTTTTGGCTTTCAATCTTTGAAACATCTAAAATGTCTTCTGTAAGTCGCCTTAGTCTTTTTGCATTTCTTATGGTGACATCTAGCATTCCGATTTGTTCGGGATCGGTTATTTTAGATCGCATTATTTCTGATAAACCCAGTATGGGTTGTATCGGATTGCGCAATTCGTGCGCAGCTATATGAATAAATTCTTTTTGCATTTCATCTGCCTTTTGTAGTTGTTCATTTATCATATGCTCATTCCAAAGTAAATCAAACACAGATTTAAAAGAGTCCACGCTACCTTTGCTGTTAGAATAAAGAGTAAATCCGATTGCTTCTGCAAACTCTTTAGCAGATGACTCTCTGAGTTCTGCTCGAATGAATCTTGCACTATCTACTATCAAAAAACCAGAAGTAGAGTTATGGCCATTTAGAATTCTTATATTAGGTGCACTAGTAGATATTCTTTTTACAATGTCTGAGTTTTCTTCACTCAAAGGACAAATAATCCTTACAGTTGCGCCATTTTGCGATGCCTTTATAAGATGATCGATAATTCCTAATCTGTCCACCCTTTTCATTGACCTATCAGCTGGAAGAAGGAATACGGCTTCCAGCTTTACAGATTTTGCAAGCTCTACAATAATCTGAGACGCTTTTAGGGGATCGGTAATAACTTCAAATATTTCTGGTTCTATATTTTCCTCGATAGTTTTTATTCTATCCCGAGCGTCTGTCCCATCTTTCCACAATTCTTCAAAAATGGAAACAAAGTGAGTAATGTATGGGTATTCATTACTTACTAAGAGACTCTTAATATTTTCTTCGCCTCCTTCTGCCTTCTCAATTGTAGCAATCATCTCTTTGTCCGAAACAGCAAAATCGATTGGCGGCATATTCTTGGCATGTCTTACATGAACGCCTATCTCGAGAAACTTTCTAATTAGATTGGCACTATCTTTATCTGTAATCGAAGTAACCATCCTGATGCCCTTATGCTCCTTCTTCTTATACTTGTCCAATACTTTCGCATACATATCAAGATAGTTATTATACACTAGTCGTAATCCACCAAATCTTGAACAAACTAAGAACTCAAAAGATGACTCTAAAATTTCTTTTCCCTTCTTCAGGATTTCGTCTACATTTTTTAGTATCTTTATTTCTTTTAATACTGTACCTAAATACTGTTTCATTTCGTGGTCTGTAAGTGATGATCGGACTCCGGTCTCTTGTATCAGCATTTCTTCCTGCTCTTTTGCACTCGTTAAAACCCTTCTTTCTATTTCTTGCTCCTTCCCAGGTCCTTCAATAACATCTGCTAGTTTAGAGACTTCTAGAGCAGAATTCCTAATTGATTTTCGTAATGAACTATCTTGGGATATCGAAATTACAAGAGAATATAATCCAATAGTAAACAAATAGGACGCTAGTAATACCAACGAATGTGCTGCCACACCATATGTTTGTTGTAGGGCAGATATCTCATTTGCAACACCAATTGGGACAATACCCATTGCAGAAATGGCTAAATAGTCTTTTATTCTTGCTGCAGTTAACTTTCTGGACACTACGTAAAACGCAAGACCAAATAGAACACTACTGCCTATCGTCCCTGCTCTGAATATAAGTCTGTAATAGAATTTATATGGTATATTCGCAGGCAACGAAAATATTAAACCGCTTCCTACGAGGTATAATATCAAAGGAATAGATAGGATAAGCCAGAATTTCAGATTTAGCTTGCCTGTTCTCTTGTAGTAGTAACGTAAAAGCATGAAAGTACCAGCCCATGTTAATATGTACGGCGCATCCGAAGTTATGTATATAATTTCGTTATAGAGAGGTAGGTTAGCGGACGGAACGACATATGATCTAGTAATATGGGGATTTACTACTTTATACTCTACTTCACCATGATATTTTGCAAAAGTTTCGTAAATATAAGAGGCTTGCGGAATTGCTCTCGGCGGTGATTTTTCATCTACCACCTGTATTAGTAATATTTTATCAATTGCATCTCCTGCTATTGATATGGTTAATGCTGCCGCTGCAAGACCATATAACAAGACGATGAAATTTTGTTTATTTGATTTATACCACGAAAAAAATTTGAATGCGATAAAGCCCATGATAATGCTAGCACCGATAGTGCTAATTGCGTATACTGAAGTAATGGGTACTCGGGACGTATTGCATAGACTAAAGTAACTAGGGCAGTTTATGATATTATCAAATATAACGTATAATAAAATCCCGAACAACGAAAACTGCGTTACAGTTACACCCCAATGCGTTATGTTAACATAAGAAGATTTAGATCTGAGATCTCCTGTTATATGTTTAGTATAGCCTAAAAGGATCCAGGATCCTATTCCGTATGCAATTATTACAGTCAGTATAAAGAGTATGGTCTGCCCAGTGTTGTCAAGATATAAAACCTGACGAGTGGCTAGCAAATCAATGATAACTATAATAGTTATAACCGCTGCAGTAACGATGGCAGCCTTCCTACTACGAGTTAGAAACGTGAATAGATTGATGTTTCTCAACATCATGATTTGTCAGTTCCCAATATGGGGAAATAGTAGCATCCCCGGTAATATACTTTAATAGTATTTTACTGGTGCTGTTATCTTAAGCTCAACAATGAATTATTGGCTTAGGTTAGGTATAATCGTTCAGGCAAACGTGTTGCGGTAGTTGGCATCTGTGTATATCCGATACAGAATTATGTTACTCACTCTGAGAGATTCATAAAGGAGCAGCAAAATAAAGTCGGTATGACTTTACTTATTTTATCTCCATTGAGAAGTAAATGCAACTAAGAATCTCCCTCAAAGCAAAATGATGCTGAGGAAACTCAAACAAAGCATTCAGAGCCGCGAGCTCAAGGGTTGTAATTAATGACTCTATCCTTCATTTGGCGGATAGACGATTTAGGATCTGCAGCAATTAGCACAGACCAGAGTTTGCTGCGCTGAACGAAGTAAACTAAACGCCAAAATATGCTTTGACGTTTAGGCTGTATGTATAGTATACTACGCTACATTGATTGCATACCGATTATACCACATTACAATTAAAGGAACATAAATTTTAATCGAGTTGGCTACAATGGAACCATATTGTCTTCAAATAAGTCAATTATTATTAGATAACAGTTAAAGGAACATAAACACGATAGAGTACGTTGGCTATGTCTCAAACGAAGGAAAAATTTTCTAGCGTATTGGTTTCAATTGATGGTTCAGAAGCATCAATGAAAGCGGCAGATTATGCTATTATGACTGCCAAAAGGAATGATGCTCAATTGACCGCCTTACATGTACTATATTCACAAACAGGATATGCATATTCATCGGGAACATTTGGTGGTCTAGATACTCCCAGCTCTATAAGAGCAATTTACGAAAGTGCTAAGCAAGAAGCTCAGCAGTGGTTCGATAAAGTTAAAGAAAAGATTAATGAACAAAAAAAAGAAGAACAAAAGGAAAAGAACCGAATTCAATTAAAAACAGAGCTTGTTGTAACCGCTACATCTGTAGCCGCTGCTATAGTAGGATATTCTGAGCAGCATGATATAGATTTGATTGTAATCGGAACTAGAGGAAGATCAGGTTTTAGGAAACTGTTACTTGGAAGTGTCGCATCCGGGGTTGCAACTTATGCACATTGTCCTGTAATGGTAGTAAAATGAATTAGACAAGTTGATGTTGTCTCATGGCGTCATCTGGACCTTTTCTGCTACTGGGATTGCATGTCAATCTATTGGAATGGCGTTTGTATACTTCAGATTCACAACTCAATTGATAACGTGTATCCGATATAAAGTATTGAGTGTAGCTTATTTCAAAATAGGATCAGGCCTTCTATGAGGTTCCATTTGGCAATTGATTTATGAAGGATATTACAAGCTTAACAGCGAAATGTATTATTCTGTGAACTGTATAGTCGAAAACTCTCATAGTGCTGCAGATCGTCAATTTGCACTTTGGGAAATATGTTTTTGGACCGCTACCATCCTTAAGTCAGGAGAGACAAATATAGACATTATACCTAATTGCCCTATATGTTCAAATGACAATATCTCTCTAATTCCTTTATCGAGCGATGATGTT
>DAOM01000138.1 GCA_002501855.1 Candidatus Nitrosopolaris nunavutensis | reverse complement strand
TGAGGATTGCACAAAAGAGCCATGTACTGACAGGAAGATTGAGATCCTTTGTCGAATAAATTCCATGCTTCTCAAAGCAGATGAGCTAAATCTATCCGCATCGTTGCTTACAACTGATTATATCAATATGATATTAAACAGAATGGACGAAATTCTGCCCTGATAGATTGAATTCGTTGAATTTATTATATAAATTGCCATCTGCATTCATTATTTTGTAGATTATCATCACCTGTAGGACTAGACTAAGGTAGATGTTGGTCCTTTGCCAGTATGCTACACTGGACCACCGACCTTATGTGAGCCTGAATGAGTTCATAATGTCTGCCTACTCCAGATCAGGTTCCAATTTTTTATCATTATATAGAAATTCAATCGCTTAAATAACACTAGCTCCTTCTTGTTCTTGAAGGATATGCCAGCAGCAAATGAAACTCCAACTAATTATCCAAATCCTTCGGATCAAAATAGTCAGGCTGCTGAGACTGAGGAAGTATCTTTCATTAGATCGCAAAATTGTTGTGTTTGTTTTGTTGATATAGTCGAGTCTACAAGGATTACTTCAAGTATTAATAATCCAGAAAAAGTTAGGAAATACTATGGGATTTTCCTTAACACGATGGCGGCAATAGCGAAAAACTTTGGAGCCAAAGTAATAAAAAATGTTGGTGATTGTTTGATCTTCTATTATCCTCAAACATCAGATTCTTCTAACAAGTCTTCGTTTAAAGATGTGATCGAATGTTGTATAACGATGATAGAAGCTCGTGATACAATTAATGAAAAGCTGCAAGAAGAAGAATTACCCTCTCTTAGCTACAGAATTAGCGCTGATTATGGTAGAGTAGAAGTTGCTAGATCAACTACATCTCAAAGCGATGATTTGTTCGGTCCCACTATGAATATGTGTGCAAAGATAAACTCGAAGGCATCACCAAATGGGTTAGCGATAGGAGATGCCCTACATAAAGTCATACGATCCTTCTCTTTGCTTACTTCCCTTGAAGAAAATTATTATCATTTCGAAGAGATGTTAAGATCGGAAGACCAGCAAGGGGAATTTAACAAGTATCCTGTATTCTTTTTGCAACACAATGATAGGAGTACTTTTAGCCAGTCTGAGAGGAAGCAGGATGGAAGACATACTCCAACTATATTGTTAGTAGACGACGAAGAAGACGTTCTCTACACTTTCAAGACAGGATTAGCTTCTGAAGGCTTTAATGTTGAAGCATTTGCGGATCCTATGGAAGCATTGGCACACTTTGCCATGGTAAATCCGTCTCATTATGATTTGGCTATTTTAGATATAAGAATGCCTGGCCTCAACGGATTACAGCTATATTATAGATTGAAGGCAATTAATAGAAAGATCAAGATACTGTTTGTATCTGCATTAGATGCTGTACCGGAGCTTATAAGTATATTACCTGATGTAAAGACCACAGATGATATTATAAAAAAACCTGTTACAATTGGTAATTTTGTAAGTGCTGTAAACACAGCTCTTGCTTAAGGATCAAGTTGAGAATGGTTAATTATCGAGTTGTTGTCTTTTCCTAAGTCTAAGGAATAAGACGGAATTTAAAATTAGTTGGTTCTCCTAATCGCTTAGGTTGACCTTCAACGATACATTGCGTGGAGCCCTTCGGTCATAAGCTTAGTAGCATCTATCTATAGACCAAATTTGACTTGGACTATGACTTCCCATAAATAGCCCTAGCAAACTAACATGATTCATCTTAGGTCCTTTAAAACTTCTGTGTACTACAAGTCGTTTATTAAGGTAAGGAGTTTATGTCTGCAGATCTAGAGAAAACTACTAGTCTAGTCAATACCCCTAGAAAGGCTGCCATTTTTCTTCTTGCTCTAGAGCTCTGTAGCTACAAAGAATCTTGGGGCATGTTAGCTTTGGCTATTCCGAAGGGTAGAGGTGAAGAGTGCTTTAATGAGTGTTTTCGACAGACTAGGTAAATGTTATCAAAAATGTAACCAGATCTACTCAAAGGTAACTGGAATACGCAGAGCCATGGACAAACGTTAACCGGAGGGAAATTGGAGAGAACAATTTCCCAAAGAATGCGACTATTAACTCGATCCTCATCTCTATAATAACTCACTAGAAATGTGTATCCACTGGGCGCCCTATCCAGAATGGATTCGAGATTAAAGATAACTAGAAAGAACTATGGAAGAAGAGAAAGGTATTGCAAATTTCTACAAGGTAGAAGTGAGATAAGGCGATTTGGTATACATCCACACTGAAAGTTTTCAATTCTATTCCTCCACATCTTCGCCTTCTGATTCGTTCTATGCCTCATCTCCTAATTCATGAGTTTCCTCCTTAATTTCATCTCTTTCGGTTTCTTTGCTCTTCTACTTTATGTGTATCATTATACGGCCAAATACATCATACACTGTCGATTGTGTGGAATACGAGTAAATTGTCAAAAAGTGGCACATATCTCATTGAAATCCCTGCTCACTCAACCATTGATATTGTATGTTTACACAATGCATTCCCCTCTGAATATCGAACAGCGAACTGAAAAATGTATGTTTAGTCAAACCATCAAAATAAATTATTTTAGTTATGTCAATCCGTTCTACTTCCTCTATACTTGGATGTATGTTATACATTACATTCAGTTGATTTAAAGCATATTCTAAGTTCCAGAAGAACTTTTTGCCCTCTTTACTCAGATACGATAGCATTCTTTGGTCTATCTCTGGAAAACCCATATAGGTT
>DAOM01000111.1:39121-41689 GCA_002501855.1 Candidatus Nitrosopolaris nunavutensis | reverse complement strand
ATGTGTGTAAGTACAACAGTTAGTTGACAGAATATTATGATTGCAAACAGGAATGACAATACTACTTTATGTAATCAGTGTAAAAATTTGGCAGCAGAGATATTTCAGGAAAATGGTGATTATTGTTTGGAGTGTTGGCAAGAGCGAGTATACCCTCTTCGATAGAATAACACGTTCAGCCAATTTTCGGTAAGCTGCTAATTAACATACGTGCTGAACATCCTGATATCGTATCTCCTTCACTTCCTTCGCCACCGCGTCAAATGCTTCTACAAAGTCATTGTTCACTTGCTATGACCCGAACTTATGGACGTATTATATGATCCCGATCAGCCGAGTGATTGATACAAATCATCCTTCACCTTTGGCATTACATTATACATAATTGAATACGTAGTCTTATTACATAGGATATCCATAAATAGAACTTTTGTCGTTGGCACATTACTTAAACGGCCTTCATTCTTCCAAAGGAATATCCTCCAAACACTCCAAGCCCTATCGTAAAGGCGACCAAGATACCAATATCTGTTGTGAACGAATAATTTTGAATTCCTAATATGGCATTTCTAAGGGCATCCACAGCGTAAGTAGCAGGGTCTATTTTAGTCAAAAGAGAGAGCCATCCAGGGAGATTTCTTAATGGAAAAAGAGCTCCACTTAAAAAGAAAAGTGGAAATACGACAAAGCTCACTATTAACTGAAAACCCTCTAGGCTTTCTATATAGCTACCAATAATAAGACCTAATGAGGTTAGTGAAAATGAAAGAAGCAGTACAATTGCAATAGTCTGGACTAAAGAAAGTGCAGTAAAGTGAATTCCGATAGCTGCGCCTACAGCCAAAAGTATTACTACTTCTACTAGAGAAGTAGTCATGCCGCCTAATGTCTTTCCCACAAAAATAGTATTTCTGCCGACCGGAGCTACCATGACACTTTTAAGAAAATCAAACTTTCTGTCCCAGATTATATATGACCCGAAAAATACAGATGAAAATATTATAGACATGCTGATTATGCCAGGAAATATGAACATTTGATAGTCTACTCCAGTTGAAGGATGTACGGCGGAACCAAAACCAGAACCAATAACAAATAGCCAGAGCAGTGGGGTGAAGATAGATGCAACTAACCTACTACGCTCTCTTAGAAATACTTTGAATTCTCTAAGCCAAAGGGCATATAATTTGCCAAGTATTATCTCTACAAAATTGATATTAGTTGCACTTATTATATTCCGCATATTTTACCATGATCCAGACATAATGATCCTATTTAGCTAGCTCTTGGGATAGAATTCTGCGCCGAAGTTCTTTCCGGATAGATGTGTTTGCATACTATCAGTTTGTATTCGAGGTCCGGACAGCTCAATTCGCGTTCTTGATCCCACCGAGGTTGTGGCCATATTATTTTACTACCTCGTAACATTTCTCTTCGTCTGTTTGTAACGTAACTTTGTAGTGTAATTTATTGATATATGTAATTGAAGAGCCATATAGAAGCGATTGCAAGGTGCATTTCCGTTTGATGGAGGAATGATATTGCGTGCAGCATTGTTAAGATAGAAGAGACCATATTAGTATCGCAAATAGATCGGACTGATTAAATGTCCGTCTTCCTACTTTGCCAGCCACTCTAAGTAAATACTGAGTGTATTCTTTGTTTTTCTTGTTGCATAATTTTTTAAATGGCATTGATATAATAATAATTTATCAAATCCAACAAATTTACAAAAAAGAAGAAAGTAAGACCTATAAACGAGATTACTGAAGATGACATAAACTTTTTCCTAAACAGTATCAAGAAGGTATCGGGATACCCAAAAGTCAGAAATTTGCAAAAGTTACTCCAACCAACGTTGAACCTTGTGAAGATAAACACGATTCTCAGATATCTTGAGAGATCAAGAAGGTTAGAGATCGATCTTGATGGAAATATCATCTGGATCGGTCAAGAGAAGATCGAAACCAATCGAGCTCATCTTGCTGAGGTAGCCAACATTTCCAAAGACTTTGTTGATTATTTTTCGACAAAAAACCGAGCCACAGAAGAAAATGATTCTTAAATGGTTAAGAGGCTAGGAACGGAAGTAAAAGATCAAGTCTAGCTACATAGTGTAAGAAAATAGAACAGGTAGGTTCAAACCAAAAGCAAAGTTGATGAACGAAGACTTATGGATGAACCAGATAAAATCGGTTAAGAATTCATAGACATAGTGGAACACTTGTTGGCAGACGTGTGGTACTTTTAGAGGCAAAAAATTTGGATTCGAAGTCATTTTAACCGATTACATTTGAATGTCTGCTTCTCAAGTCGTTCTTAAGTAGCTATGTCTGTTTCTCATATCGGAAAAATAGACAGGATAAAGCCAAATAATAGTTATACAGATGTTTACAAATCGATAGAAACTGCTGTCGCAACCAACAGTAGGAGCAATAAAGTAATAATTCCGTAGATAGCTAGTAGTGTCCTCTTTGTAACGATGTGATGGGTTACTCTCTATTCGTATATTTGGTGTAATTTGCCATAGTCAGGGGGTTATTTTTTGATATTTTAGATAGATATCTA
>DAOM01000111.1:23987-38765 GCA_002501855.1 Candidatus Nitrosopolaris nunavutensis | reverse complement strand
TTAGATAGATATCTAAAATACCTTGGACCTAACCCTTCTGTTACAGTCTCAATCGTCATTTCAAAAAATATGGTATTACAATACTTACCACCAGCCAACCTGTTAGGCAGCGCGATAGAAATTAGTATTAATGAATAACTTATATATCTGCTAGGTTTCCGGCTGGATACGAGTTTGACAGAAAGGAAAAGAAGAGGTCCCAACAAACCGATCAGACCAGCAACTAAAGATTATAGGAACAATAAGAAGGACAGTCAGAGTAACAAGACCCTCGATACAAAGGAAAAGACCAAGAACGTATTGGCCGAGGAGAAACAGGATCATTCATCGTTGAAATGTGAACAATCAGCTACCACAACTACAACAGTTAGAAATGAATTCCTTCCTGAAGTTTTCGATTCGTCAAGCTATGATGCTACCTCAGAAATGAAAGATTCAGCAAGTATAAACGAGGACGATTTGAAGAAGGCAATCTCAAATGTTCAAAAAAAGGAATCAATAAGGGCCGAGGATATAAGTTTGCAACCTTCAAATATTAACGAATATCTAGAATCTGTGAACCCGATTACCATTATGCAGGAGGAAACGTCAATATTAGGAGGGCCAAGAGAAGGGAATTCCTATTATGAGAAAAGGTTGAACGGTGATAACCCATTTATGAGTAGTATGGCATTGTGGCAGAGCAGTATGATTAGCTGGATTGGCATATACAAAGATTTTTCTGAAAATGTTGCAAAAATGATGAGAGATTACTGGATGAAGCCTTCTTGGATATCTCATAAAGGTGAGTGAGTGATTGAGTGAATGTGCAACTAGTGACACAGTAAAGGTAGAGTAACAACTACAACAACGATTTCAATTATCTAATGCTAGATGGTCGTGGCAATAATATAATTCTGTTAGAGTTTCCTAATGATGGTAAAGGGGCTACCTAACGTACAACAATTCCGAAGTTGATCTTCGTACCCCAGCGATAGCAGGAACGTCTTCTGATGAGAGAAGAAGAATCTTGATAATAGATGGAGCCTGATATTAGTTTAGCCTTAGAGAGTGTTTTAGAAGGAAGTGGATTTAGAGTTGATTCGTTTAATGATTCTCTTTTGGCATTGAAGAATTTCAAAGCTAGTGTGTATTTTCTATTCATTCTCGATAGTAAAATGCCAAAGATGAATGGCTTTGAATTATATCTAGAAATTAAAAAGATTGACAATAAGGTTAAAGTCTGTTTTCTGACAGCCCTTAGCGAATTCCAAGATTATCAAGCATTTAAAAAGGAAGTGTCTCCTAAAGAATGAGAAAGATATTTCATCGCAAAGCCGACCGAAAATAGAGAGCTGCTAGAACGCGTAAACACCATCGTACTAAATTAAAAAAATCATTGGCAATTCTGATATAAAATTCACTCCCTCTCTTCGAGGATCTAGGGACGCAGAATTGATTATTTTGTATGTTGTGACTGTTTTGGTGACGAGATGCTGGAATATGCTAAGTCTTACTACTGGCTCCATCGCTGCCTTCGTGAGTAGATTAGAAAAAGCAGGCTATGTTAGGCGTGAGACCCATATGAACCACGTGCTGACGAGCAACATGACATCTGAGAGTAAGGGAGGCCAAACAGCATGAGACTCGCAAGACCCATGATCCACGAGGACGTTATCGATTACACGAAGTTATGTTAGTCATTATAATTGGCAGATGCATACTACGATAAATAAGGGAATTACAAGATATTATAAGATAACAATATAACAATGTACAAGACAATGTTCGAAGACAGAAAATTTCTGAAGTACTAGCAATCGTTGCGATGGCATTAGTACTGGCATACATTACTGACGCAGCTGTAGGACAAGGGAAACAAGGCTTCTTGCCAATGAATGCAGTTCAGCGTGGATGATATTTGGCTCATCACCAATAATTTTGTTCTTCCTTTCTTCTGGGATTGGGATTAGAGAAAAGTCAAAGGTAACAACCATTTTGCTTATAGCAGGTGGTGCAGTTACTGGGACGTCGGTTTTGGGAGCAGTAGCAATAGCTAAGGGAGGACTGACAGCCATTCAAAGTTCGTTCTTAGCTGTAGTAATAGTGGGTTATATCATAATGGGACTAGGTATACTAAGATTGGTTCCGAAAAAATGAATACTCTAAACTGAACCAGGGCGGAGATGGCTCCGCATTCTCAGTATATAATTTCCTGAAAAATCAGAGTGAATGTGTGGTCATAACGATGGTGGTGTAGTGCAACCTGGGCTTGACGCATGGATAGTTGGAGATGAACCTCTTGTCTCAATTGACTTTACAGGCATTCAGATTGGATATTTTACCTGATAAATAAATTATGACAACTTATTGTTTTGCAGTTGCAAATTCAGTCAGGAGTAGAGAGCTGTTGAGGAGATTTCTTCAGGACAGGATCATGCAAACAACAAGGAGCATGATGCAGTGTTGAAAGCTGCGGGTAATTCAAGAGAACGGATTTGGATTCAGCATACGCTCTCTTTTTCTCATCAACCTTTTTTGCAATAGTTTCAAGACTAGGACGAATCTTTTCTCCCAAATTGCGTCCCATCTTTCAACTGTAGGCACTTTTCATGTTCTTCACTGATGATCATCTAAAATATGGTGTGTTCAGCCAGAGACATTGCTAGTATCAGAAAATCTTTGCTATAGAAATGGTTTTCGATGTACAATAATCTATATCCACATTATCAATACCTAACTGAAGTGTACATACCTGATTCTATCCATGACATGTAATTCATTCGACGATACCAATTGCACGTATAGGTGATCCTGTTGCATGGACTAGTTTAAGGGGGGTAACTATAAAAGTAAACCGTTGCCCACTACTCAATTTCTCTAAATTACAAAGGTTCTCTATTACTAAAACATTATTAGACAACAAAATTTTATGAGATATAAAATTATGATCTGTACCGGCATCGATACTCGGACTATCTAATGCAACGGCATTTACCTTGCTCTCGACAAGGAACTGTGAGGCATCTGCTCCAAGACCCGGGTTAGCCATAATATAATGTTCAGTTTTTTGATTCTCCTTTTTGTCGTAATGCTTTTCCCACCCTGTATCGAATATTATGCTATCATTCTTTTCGATGTTAACCCCGCAATCCATGATATCGCCGCGAGTAATCAGCTCGTTTGTTTCTTTCTCAATCTTCAGTAGTAGTGCATCCTTGCAAATAAATCTATTAACATCAATCTGATCTATACTTTTACCGTTAAGAGTAAAATGACAAGGAGCGTCCATGTGAGTTCCAGTATGGGTACTCAAAAACATCACTTCCGAATCATAGCCATGGGTATCGAATTTCGACCACTTAATAAAGGCAGGCTGTGGAGATCCAGGAAAAACCCTGATGCCCGGGGAAATTTCATGAGTAAGATCGATGACCTTCATAATCGTGTGTTATATTAATGACATCACAAGTATTAATCAGATCTCGAAAATGTCTATAATTTGCTTACAATAACAAAAGCATGTTGGATAGGCTTGTAGTGTCGTTTTGTATATAGTATAGAGGGAGAGTTTTATGGCTCCGAACAAACAAAAGGAAGGCAGAAACAGACCTGGTTGATTCTGAAGCCTTGGTCACGTAGTATAAGCCGTCATATTTCTTTAGCAAATTACTAAATTTAAGGCAGGGATTGAAAAGAGTTTAATAACTGCCGTGAAAATATTATATAAGATGCCAACAGCATATGTCTTAATTAACTGTGATCTTGGTTCTGAGGAAGAAATCATAAAAGAGTTAAAAAAATTGACAGAGGTTATTGAAGTCAGCGGGGTGTACGGGGTTTATGATATTATACTAAAGATCAAATCAGAAACAATGGACAAACTGCGAGAAACTATTACGTGGCATGTAAGAAGAATTGATAAAGTAAGGTCGACTTTGACCATGATAGTCATCGAGGGTCAAGGAGAGAAAGGCAAAAGACAGCAGCTGGATCTCTGATATCGACTATCATAACAGTAATCACTAACTGCGACTACGCAAAAATGAGCATAAAACCTCCACAAGCACGAGAGACACATTATAGTGATCACTTTAGAATGTCTTTTAAATAACGGGCTGCGCGCACTGCTTCTTCTTCTGTATTGAAAAAGTGGGGCGCTGCCCTCACCGCCTTCATTCCACCTCCTATATCTCTTTCAGCAAATATTATCTCGTTTTGTTCGAGTTTATTTACAATGGTTCTGGAATCTACTCTTGAGTAAGTAGAGGAGGATGAAACCGGAGAAAACGAGACAATAGATGTCCTCAAGTTTTCATCGTCAGGCCCATGAATTTTTATATTAGGAATTTTAGCGAGTTCATCTCGCAGAACATTGGCTATCTTTAAATTTTTCTTACGAATATTTTCTATACCTAAGCGTAAAATATAACGAACTGAAGACTCCATTCCTGCAACGCCACCATAGTTACGAAAACCAGCTTGAAATCTCTCCGGACCATCTGCATAGGTTATTACTTTCTTTTGCTTTTGTTTTTCATCTACTGAAAGTGTGGCAGATTCTCCTCCGATGAAATGAGGGACCAAAAATTCTGCAGCTTTCTTATTGCAATAGAATATTCCCATGCCGACAGGGCCGCAAATCCATTTGAATGCCGGAAATGCCATAAAGTCGCAGCCGATTTTCTTTACATCTACGCAAATCGAACCTACTGTCTGGGCAGCGTCTATACAAAACAGGGCCTGGTTTTCCCTAGCAATTTTACCAACATCAGTAACTGGCATTATCGAGCCATTATTATAAAGTGCATGGCTCAACGTAATCAAAGTTGTGCTACCCCTATTACTTTTATTATTATGGTTTCCGTTGTTAGTCTTTTTGAGAAGAGCCTCTAGCTCCTCCAGTTCAAAATATCCATTTTCGTCAATCTTCAGCTCGTGTAGTTTTATACCCTTTCTTTTTGATACTTGTAGCCAGGGGAGATAATTTGCATAATGTTCATGAGTTCCTCCTCTTACAATAATACTGTCATTTGTTTTTCTACTCCAGTTTATACCGCTGGAAACGTAATTGAGGCCCTCCGTTGTACTTTGTGTAAATATTACATCTTCAGGTTCGCAATTTATCAGATGTGTAATTCTCGTACGAAGCTCCTTCATCAAGGAAGTTATATATTCGGAAATAAAAGTGGAACCGGGTCCACCCTCAGAGGATTTCACAAGAAAATCAGTAATTGATTTGATCGTGGACAGTGGCGTAGGAGCGATCGCTCCGTTATTCATGTAAACCTTCCTGTGCGTGACTGGGAAATCTCTGCGAATAGAGTCTGATTCAATAATGTCATAGGGATCGATTTTATCTGTGCCGCCATCCCCACGCAACGCTTCATAATCCATTATATATCCTGCCTCCGCTCACCATAATATACAACCGTGGACGGTGTCTATAACGATATCCTCAGCATCGCGGGTTTGAATGCACTTATATTTAACGACCCCTACGCGAAACTTTGTTTTACTGCTATGCTTGCGTCACGATGTTGCCTTGGCAGAGTGCAGGAGCAGGAGCAACAGCGGTCCCCTTACACTTTTAAAAATAAAGTAAGTTACATAGACTTGGATACGACGTTCAGTGCGTATGTGAAGGCCGGATTGTTATTAAAGGAGTTGACTATAGTAACGGCAGCGGGAACAACAGCGACACGCGTTGCTACTCCACTAATAATAGAGGATATTCGCAAGAGCATCACTATTTACCTTCCTACCGAGGGCAACTTTGAATCAATTTTAAATAACGTCATAAATTCAATGGCTGAATCTTGTATTGTAATTTTTGATTCTGTGAATTCTTTCTTCAACTTATATTATAAAAAAATCAATATCGAGTCTGGACTTGGACTCAGTAACGTAAACCATTTACTATCGATATTCCTCATGTTACTCGTGAAGCACGGGGTAACTTTGCAGGTTCCTATTCTTGCTACAAGCATGATTCGCTACAAAAAAAGTAAAGACTGGATTCAGTCACCATCCAGCAACCGACTTTTAAGGGGGAAAAGTGTTGTTAAATTATATGTAGAAATGCTTAACGAAAATGATCTTTCTGTTCACATAATATCTCATCCTGCTAGGCCTCAAGAAACAATTATTTTTCAAAATCAAGGAATCAAGCTTTGATACTAATAATGTCGACTAGAATACGGGTCTATTAACTTCCTAATAACCAATAATTACTAATCTAGACTTGAACCCGAGAGAACATAAGTTGCAGATTGTTGACAAATATTACACAAGCGACAGTAATGATGAAAATAATAGTACTAACAATAGTTGCGCCGACGAAGATGACGTATGCACGCTCTATCCGAGTAGTATATCCGATTGTGACTTGTCGAATTCCAGATCATTGTATTACTGTTCCTAAATCTTTACAGCTGTTTCGTAGTAATTTTAATTTACCGTGATTAGAGTAAGGATCAACAGTCAAGCTAACTCTTACAAAATTCGTCTACATTTGATCATATCAGATTATCTCGCGTCGAGGAATTTCTATATAGCAGAAAGCTAATCTAATGTAAGTATATATGCAACTCACTTTTACTAGGACCTCTGAATTATTAATGCCACGATTTTAACCTTTAAACGCAGAAACGATGAAATCAAAGAGATGTCTTCTCCTTCTGATTTGGCTTGTGTTCTAGAACTAGATGAATATGTAGCTAAAATCATAAAGAATGCCGCGAAAGAGCTACACCAACGAAATATGATGACAGAGTGAATTACAAAGGTAGAATATGGGAACTCGGTGAGGTTTGGATCGATTATATTATTATCAGTTATGACAAGTCGGTTAGATACCCTCCGCAGTTGATTTAAAAGGCGAGAATTTCTCAGCTGAATCCAGGCCTTCTCTTGGAGACAATCACAATCAAATATAAGGCCATTGACCGGCTAAATACGATGCGACACTGGATTAATAATAAATGACGATAAATTATTAGCGAAAAGTTTTCCCGAAAATAATAAGGTTATAATCAATCAGTTAATTCCAAATTATTTGTCTGTGTTACTTGTTTACATCATGACCGAGCAACTTTTAGTCTTCTCGTACTGCATAATTAGTTACTATTCTCAAGATGCTAATATAACTATAAAGGTTGATTACGTCAATTTGCATTCCGTGGAAGAAGATACTGATAAAAAGGACTCGTTGAAGGTAGAAAAAAAGGACACCGATCAAGGCCACCATAATCGTGAGAATTCAATGGTAGATATGATAATGGGTAGTAGTAGCGGTAGTAGTAGCGGTAGTAGTAGCGGTAATTCTGGAGAACCGCAAAAGGTAACGGTTGATACAGAAACACTCGTTGCCCAAACTCAAGACAGAATGTGGAGAGCTCTGAAGAGGCGTTATCAGTATGACTCAAATTTGAAGCCTGCTCAGGCCTTTCTCCTAAATCACATAAATTCAAAGATTCCACTCGTAATTATGTACGTAGATTTAGTGGGTTCAACCAATATGAGTATGACTTTGCCTGTTGATAAGCTAGTCAGTATAATCAGAGCATTTACGTATGAGATGTCCTCGGTAATACAAAGTCATAAGGGGTACGTGTTAAAGTACGTAGGTGATGCAGTAATTGCCTTCTTCCCATCAAGCTATAACAAATTGCTCGCTTGTGATAATGCTATCTACTGTGCCCAATCAATGATCACGGTAGTCAGGAATGGAATCAACCCTATATTGAACCAATATGACTACCCTGAACTCAGCATAAAGATAGGTATAGATGAAGGTGAAAACACAATTGTCCAATATGGGCATGACAAAAGTTCTCCAATTGATATTCTGGGTTACTGTATTAGCATAGCTGCAAAAATAACTTCAATCACCGATCCTGATAGAATTACAATAGGAGAAGACGTTTATAACTTGATTCATCCAACCCTCAAAACGAGATTTAGAGAATTAAAGGATCGCATTCAACATTGGAAGTACACCAGTAGACAGACAGGACAGCTTTACAAACTATTTTTGATGGAATACTAGTTCCGCCATTGAATAAATTTTTATTTTGTCCTACACGAAAGAATAAAAATTAATGAAATCAGATCGCATCCCCGCAAAATCAAAAAACGTTGTTGACATGCCAGGGTGGCTCACATGCAACGACATAGGAATATAGAACACCCCTGGAACTAGCTGTTCGTGCCAACTGTTGTGTAGGATTGAATGCGGATGCTAATCACCTCGGCGTTACTAGTAACCTACAATGTGTCGTGCTCAGATCCACCGCGTTGCTTTCGCAACGAATGCTATCAAATAACATATCGTGACGGAATTGCAATTGGTCAACAGGATGGAAGAGTCGGAATGAACAACATCGGAGCAGTGGACACTACTATCGAAAATTGTGGAACATCAGGTCGGGCCGGCTATACGGCATACTATATTCGACGCGGCGCTGTATCTACGCATTTATCCCTTAATAGTATTCAAAACATATTTTAGTTCAGGATCATTAACAAGTTTGTTTAGAAAACCCCTGACGATCTGTCTAGTAGTTCTATCTGCAGCTCCCTTTCCTCTATGTTGGGTGTTTACAACGTAATCATAAACAAATGGTCTTACGTACAAGGAGCAAACATCTCCAATCCAACTAAATAATGTATCTGCAGTCTTATCCGCAATCATTTGTTCTCTTTTATCTTCAAACATCTGTCCAAATATTCGTACATTATAAAGATACGTCTTTTTCCCTGTTTTCTGCTCTATTCCTGATAGCAATATAGAGTCCCGCTGGTCGTGGATCAATCCAAAAGATACATTGAAAGGCATCTTGACATGTCCTGACTTTGGTGCATATTCAAACAATTCATCCATTAAAGTCCTCAACAAAATGTAAAAGCGTTCTACTTGTCTCTGCTTTTCATCATCCTTATTAGCATTCTTTCTAGTAAACAAGCCTAACTAGAACTATTAGTGTAAACTCTATTAAACGACTCTATTGCCATGTTGTTGCTGATCTATTACGAACACCAGGTACACTTTAGTTTATGTGCTTCTTAACTTGTTAATTGCTGACAGAATCTATGGGAATTCAATTAATATCCTTGCGATGATGTGCCCGGATATTATTTCCTCAGCCAATCGTTTGTCATCTTGCAGATAATTTAATAGAAGATCATCAGTCGCCGGGTCTTGTAATAATGGCTCTAGATGCCTCAGGATATGGTGAATTTTTATTGTCCGACTTTTCTCCTACACTCAATCTAGTTCTTTTTTGATCGCCATCATGCGCATATCATGGGTCAATTCGTATATGTGCCCACTTCTGCTCACACAGGAATTGACAATTGCTCATTAGACGTGCTCTAACTTTAGAATACTTTTTATCTGAGTTTGGAGTTGCTATCCTAAAATCCGTTCGCTTAATTTGCATTCTGAATGTTTAATGCATTTGAAAGACAGTATTCACATTTTTGAAGATTCTTCAAAGTCTAGCTACAATAAACAGAAAATAATGAAATTTGAAAATTGCATAATGCCCTAACATACATTCCACGAAAGACGAGGAAAATTTACTAATGACATTCTCATCCAAAAATCAAAGAAGAACATGAACATGCAGACTCCGATATAAAATCAGGTGACTTGATGAGTGCGCTGGCTCATAAATTAACAGCTGATTGGTACTCATCTATGCTAATTACTACGACGCATTAGATTCATGACCAGACCTTATCAGCATAGAGCCATGGCATAAAACGTTCGACAATTTCGTGCAAAAATCGGAAACGTAATCCTGTAGCTACAGACTGTCGTTTGATTAGAGCTAGTTATCTCCTCTCTTTTTAATCTGCGAAATTTCTATGTCCGAAATATGATCCCGTTCTCTTCTTGCCTAGTGGGAGAGCTCAATTAGACTACGTTTGTCCGATAGCTAACCACTTGTAAATCTATTTTAACAACACATATTGTGATCAAAATACACAATGAGAGTAACTAGAGCACCGGGCCACAAGACCGTGTCCTATGGAGGTAAGAATCTATTATTCTGAATATCGTTATTACTGATACCCTTCGTAGCTCTACGTTCGATAAAATGTTCCATTTTTCAAAAATCTGAACGAATTCTTAGTGAGTCCGATGAAGCCGGCAGTACAGGTTGAGAAAATGTTATAAAATCAAAGCTGTAACATCATTATACTATGTGGTTGTCAATTCTTTCGATATGGGGATGTATGCCAGAACTTGCTAAAGATTGTATCGATATGACAAATGCTTCAAGTACGTATTTGGGCATAGTCGGAGGGGCCGCGATAGGCGCAATAATAACTTGGTGGATATATAATAGGCAGAAGAAGACTTCACGTAAGCAAGATTATATACTGCAACGAATCGAGAATGTCGAAGAGAAGAATAGAAGGATTTTGACAGACTTGGAAGCTTTCGCGAACCATCACGATAAAATTTTAAATGAAATTTTTCTCCTAAATCAGAGCATACTCGCATTGGAGAAAAAGATCGAGAAGCAGAAATAATACTATTCAAGCCAACCCAGTTGAGCATGCGTTGCATTGTTTTAGTCTAATATTTTCGTTTTAATTTTTTGAGTATCATTATCTTTCTATGCCAAAATATAATGCTATACAATATATTTTTTAGGTATGATCATACGCAAGTATAAGTAATACAAAAGAAAGAAGTTTCATAATGCAGACGACAACAACAACAGCTGGAGAAAAACCAACTATACTTATGATCAACAAATTCACCAACAAATGAGGACGAGATAAATGCCACAAAATTAGATCTAGCTGCTGCAGGGATTTACAAATACATCCATAAACAATTAGTAGAGGTAAACAATTAGTAGTAGTTCCCAAAAGAAAACTCTATAACTATTGCTATAGAGTTTTATGGCATTATGTTTTATCCCTAAAGATAGAGATCAATCTTTCTGATAAGTATAGGCCCAATATCATATCAAATCTCATTGTTCTTTCAAGGTTTTTGGGACATAAAGTGTTCATTGATATGACAAGAAAAGATATCTTGCGTTATTTAGAGTCTTAGAAAGCCTGAAACCGTTGACCCGTTACATGAATGGGGTAGGTAACAATGTAAAGCGTCATGTCTATGTCTTGCGAGAGTCGTCATAACGCAGGTCGACAGAAGTTTGGCTATTGTAAGTGGGTCTTTATCAATCGCTCCAATCAAACATTCAGTACGGTACTCTTGTGACTTCATTAATGAAGTGAAGGAATCTGACAGCATGAGCTGCAATCAGAACAATGTTGTCATTATTTGTTCTCGAGGAATCAAGGAGTTGCCACCAAAGGATGTGAAAACAAACTACGATGGATACTTGACAGTAATTTCAGGAGCGTATTCTCCGCTGTTCAGTCGCGCGGGATTATCCGAAGACATCGAGAAAATATGGCCGACATGATAAACCCCCTAAATGACGAGTGATCATATATAGACCCGAATGTTCACCAGAACTGTAACTTGAGTTCTGCTAAGTTAGGGTGTGAGATTTTATAATATTGTTTACGTACTGATGTTCACGTAATAATCGCGTTTTAGACCAATAGTAATGCCGTCTTTCCTTTGCTTCTACGTGTTAACTAGTTGCTTCTACGTGTTAAATAGTTGTCAGTACAAACTTTTAAGGAATGTTATTCACGCGCAAAATCCTTGGGCTATCTGGCATTGCGGCTATTGCGTCTATGTTGTTAATACTAGTAACAGAAGAGGGCGTACACTTGGCAGAATATGTGACATCTGTTGCTACAGGTCTCACCTTGGCCATATTAGGTGTAGCATATTGGACGTTCAAGCCAGAGATTGATAAGGCAATTAGGGAACGCAAACAACAGATCCCGGCTGGCGCGAGTGAAAATAGTTCACTCTTATTAGAAAAGACTAAATCCCCCGAGCCCGAATTTGGAGGATTCTTCAAGAAAGGAATCCAGTATAGTACAGGAATTCAAACTGGTTATTACATGCGAGTCAAGAATTCGAGTAGAGAAACAAAACTTGACGATGTCCATGGCGACATTAATGGAAGGGGTATAGGACATATTCACTTGATCTGGAATGAAGACAACAATCCTCGATACCTACCCATCGATGAAAGTGCAGATTTGATGCTATTTATAATTCCAGAATTAGATGTGATAGTATTCATTAAACATGATCCAACATCTCCAAATACGCTGAATTATAGTGATGTTCCAAGACCCTACGATGAAAATAAAACACTTTATATTAAAATTTGGTCAGGGCCCACAAAATTGAGTTTAACTAAAACAATCAAACAAATCAGACAAGAGGCAGAGGACATGGATGAATAATTATCTTAGGGTCAGGTTCAGAACTGAAAAGACAGTCTAGAGGACTTGGCCATCGCTTCTCTTCGATCCCTGTATTAGGCGTATCAATAAATTAAGCTATCGGGGCAAGTCACAAACAGATGAAACGATACGAACTGGTCAAGAAATATGGACGCGACACAGGAGGATATCAAGGCGGAGAGCACGGTCATTAGGCTATCCGGTACAAATACATCGTGTGTAGTAAAATCTACTGAAATGTCTTTTGGTAGATCAAACTCAGACCCGGCGCGGTCAAACACAGCAGACCTAAGGGTTTACTAAATCCTATGAGCATTGCTGAGGGGTTAGACAATCCAATGGTAGAAATTGAGTACAAGGGTAGACAAAGTAACTTTATTCTTACCACTCAAGGCGAAGGTACATTGAAAATATTCGGAGAATGGCCACATACCCTATAACGCCATGGGTAACCGGCTTCGGAGGATGTGAAAATCTTTAAGAAAAAAACCGTTTGATAGGTACAAACTATTAGAAATATATCGTAGGCGACTATCCTTCTATACCAAAGGATAACTTAATACCGACTCTGTACTGTCGTATTTTTCCTGTTTTGCTATCTATTTTCGCAGTTATATCTTTAACTTCTATTCCATGGATTCCTCGAATTGTCTTGGTTGCCTCTTTAACTGCAGTCTGTGCTGCATCTTCCCACCCCTTCTCAGAACTACCAACAAGCTCTACTATTTTGGCTACTGACATGCTTCTAAATATGAGTTACCTCTTATAATAACATAGATGTTCAGATCTGTTGTAGGGAACAATATGATACATATGCAGCTGTCGTGCACAGACACAAATCACAAAAATCAACTTTGCAGAGTCGCTCGCTCAAACTGAAGTTTACGAAGATGCTTTTTCAGCACACCAATTTCCTATAATCCCGTCATGCCGGGAACCTTAAAAGGAATTCTATAGTCCTTAGTAACAGTTAAGCCGTGATCTGGTGTGATAGTCACTGATTTAGGTGAAGAATTTTCTGGTGGCGAAGGCAATACCTTCTCACCAGGAGATAGTGAAGAATAAATAAAGAAATAATTAGCTATTCTACCTTTATCGTTTTTCCTTTCGCCTGCTCCTTTTTCTTAAATGTTATTTCTAGTATTCCATTATTGTAAGCAGATCTGGCTGTTTCGATATCTGTTTCTGGTGGTATTTCAATAGTGCGATGGTATTTCCTTTGAGGATCTTCGCTCTTGACTTCTAAAGTGCCATCATGAACATTTATTCTAATATTGTCCTTCGGTATTCCGGGCATTTCTACTACAACTTTAACTTCCTTATCAGTTGTAGTTACATCCACCAAAGGTTCTATCTCACCACTAATCTCAGGTCTACTGATACCACCAAATCCTCTTGATGATTTTACATTTCCAAATTCTCTTACTTTTGGTTTACCATCAGGTCCAATAGTCATCGAATATCCATAGACTATTGGTCCTACCTCTCTTACCTTTCCACCTTGTGGTGTGTCATATTCTCTTACCAAATCTTTGGGTATTCTTTTTTCTATATCTTCAAACTCTCTTTCCATCTGTCGCCTCATTTGATCAAATCCTCTGAACATATCGTCAAAGAATCCTCCTCCCAGACCCTTTCTTGCTCCCCCAAAGAATCTGCTGTACCAATCATATGGTTCGATATCATCTGAACTCAATTACAATTATTCACCTATAGGAAGTATAGTGTACCTGCTACTTAAGATTTTAGATATGCGCCTTACTTATCGTGGTATAACAAGCATCATATTTAATCAGTTATGAAAGGTGACCTAGTCTGATATTGATTACTTACCTACTAAGATAATACTACTTATTTTAAATAATCCTGTTCACTAATATTGCCTATGGAGATGACTAAAGAAACAACAATGATGACTGCTCACAGGTTGTCTAATGAAATAATACAATGCTCCATCTATTACAAACTGAGTCATTTACATTTGATCACAATGAGAAACGAGAGGTAGAATTAGAATTCAAGCGTAGAAACGCACAGAACTAACCAGCTGAATATCGATTTTTCCAGATTAAGACACAAATTTAGTCCAAATTTAAATAGACGTCAGCATGGAAAAACCGAAGTGCAATAGAATTCGCGATCAATGTTCCACGTCAAAGAGTAGTCTTAAGATAATAAACGATATTGAATAAGGCATATTGTTTTCATATTGTTGATTAATTCCATCTCTAGGACTACGTCGAGACTTGTAAATTTGGTCGTCGGAAATTGGAGTTAATTATACTGCCTCCGTGGTGCAGTTAGGACTTTATCGACTGTATCAGAGTAATAGCGCAATGATGGCCACACCGGATAGCCGATTCGCAAGTCAGAAAGTGTTTCTAAATAACTCCTTTGATTGCTAAGGCGGCTTTTTTTTTGGATAAGTTTGCGATA